>JANLTA010000601.1:0-4398 GCA_031362705.1 Gemmataceae bacterium
CCGCAGTGTCGAAGCGCCTTTGGCCACGCATCAAACCTGCACGACTGGCACGCTGCATGTGTTGGACGCGGCAAGGCTCAGCGGTGTTCGCCGCGTCGTGTTTGCAGCAAGCTCCAGTGCCTACGGCGGCCTGTCCGATCCAAATGGCCAGAGCGAAGACGCGCCCACCCGGCCGCTCTCACCCTACGCGGCCGCCAAACTCGCCGGCGAACTGTACTTACAGGCGTTTGCCAGTACCTATGGTTTGGAAACCGTCGCGCTGCGTTTCTTCAACATCTTTGGTCCCCGCCAGCGTGCCGATAGCCCGTACTCCGGTGTCATCGCGCTATTCATTGCGGCGCTCAGTGCCGGCAAATCACCGGTCGTCCACGGCGATGGCTTGCAGTCCCGTGACTTCACCTACGTGGCCAATGCCGTGCAGGCGCTGCGCCGGGCCGCCGCCACACCAAATATCAGCGGCAATGTCTACAACGTCGGTGTCGGTGCCAGCATCACCGTGCTTGATCTGGTCGATGCTTTGAATGAACTGCTCGGCAAGAAGATCGTGCCCACCTTCGGCCCCACCCGCACCGGCGACGTCCGCTTTTCCCGCGCCAACATCTCGCGCATCCAAAACGAACTCGGCTACCAACCCGGCATCAATTTCAAAGAAGGCCTGGCCCACACGCTTCGGTGGTATCAGGAATCGCAGCAAGCAGAATAACCGTTGAGACATTCTTAGCTCCAAAGGAGCGTAACACCATAGCCCAGGGCGCGAGCTCTGGGTTCTGTTCTTACAGATAACAAGCCCCGAAGCGTTACCCAGGGCTCACGCCCTGGGCTATGATGTGCTGCTCCTTTGGAGCTAAAGCAAAACTGGCTAGAATACGCCTGTCGGTTTCGCTTGTTGTTGTTGGGAGGTGAATACTCATGCACCGTTATTCGATGCTCGCGCTCATGTTGTTGTCGGTTTGTGCCATCGCGGATGATCCCAAGAAAGCTCCGCCGCCGAAGATTGAAGCGTTCACTAGCGCAGCGAAGGCGGGGCCAGACTTTGAGATTCAGGGCGAGTATGTGGTTTCGGGAGAGAAAACTAAATTGGGCATCGGGCATGCGGCGCAAGTCATAGCAATGGGTGATGGCAAGTTTGAAGTTCGATGCTGGGAAGGTGCATTACCTACCCAAAGCTGGAAAGCGACGGCAGAATCTCGGATACCAGGTCAGCTACGTGATGGACAAGTTAGATTTGAAAACAATGTAATCCACGGCTTCCATGGCTATATCAAGCAAGGTAAAATGGATCTTATGTTCTCGCTCCACAGTTTAGACCTGACGCGAGTCGTTCGCGAAAGCCCCACGCTTGGAATGAAACCGCCTTCAGGCGCGACGGTTCTTTTCGATGGCACGTCCGCTGATCACTGGGACAAGGGCAAGCTCGTCGAAGGCAACCTTTTGAAATGGGGCACGACCAGCAAAGACAAGTTCAACGACTGCACCATCCATCTCGAGTTTCGTTTGCCGTTCATGCCGCGCGCTCGCGGGCAGGAGCGGGCCAACTCCGGCGTGTATGTTCAGGGCCGCTATGAGGTGCAGATTCTCGATAGCTTCGGGCTGGCGGGCAAAGACAACGAATGCGGCGGCATTTACACGATGAGCGCGCCCAAGGTCAACATGTGCTACCCGCCGTTGTCCTGGCAGACTTATGACATCGATTTCGTCGCGGCCAAGTTCGATGGCTCGGGCAAGAAAACCAGCGATGCGGTTCTCACCGTTCGGCACAACGGTGTGGTGATTCAAGACAATGTCAAGGTGCCGGGGCCGACGGGTGGCTCGTTGTCGAAAGAGAGCGCGGAGCCGGGGCCGATCCACCTGCAGGATCATGGCGACCCTGTCGTATTCCGAAACATTTGGGTGTTGCCGAAGAAATAGGATGCGATCTCATCTTGCAACGCCCTGCGCTGCGCACCATATTAACTACTGATCGTTGTTCGGGTTCGGGCGATTTCTGCCCCGGCGGCGCGACCCCCATCCCAGCCGACCGATTTGAGAATCAAGCCAAGGCGATGTGGAGAAAACGATGGCCAAAGGGCGTGGCGATTTTTCGGAAATCCTGGTTAACCGCAAGATCGTCAGCGCCGATCAGGTGGAAGAAGCCCGTACCTTGGCGGCCGCCACCGGCGTGCGCTTGCAAGACGCCCTGACCAAACTCAATTACGCCAACAACAAAGAGATCTTCAGCGCCATCGCCGAGTTCCACAACATGCAGTTTGTGGACCTGTCCGACACGCAGATCCCAGCTTCTGTCATTGAAATGGTGCCGGAGTCGGTCGCCCGCGAAAACGCCGTCATCCCGCTGTCGCACGAAAACAACATGCTGCAGATCGTTGTCTCCAACCCGGAAGACATCGAAACACTCGACAAACTCAGGTTTATTCTCAACAAGGACGTGCAGCCCGTCCTGGCCGACCGCGAGCAGATTCAGGAGTCCATCAACCGGCACTACGGCCAAACCGAATCGGAGTCAGTGGATTCCCTGCTCTCCGAATTTACCGACACGGCCATCGACTTCACGGAAACGGAGTCCACGCGCAATGCCGCTCAGGATGAGGGCGACAATGCTGCCCCGGTGGTTCGCTTATGCAACCTCGTCATCCAAGAAGCCGTGAAGCTTCGAGCCAGCGACATTCACATCGAGCCATTCGCCGACCGCGTCCGGGTCCGTTACCGGATCGACGGCGTCCTTCAGGAGCGCGATAGTCCGCCGCGCCGGCTGTTGGCCCCGATTCTGTCCCGTCTCAAGATCATGTCGCAGATTGACATTTCAGAGAAACGGCGTCCGCAGGACGGCCGGATCAAGATGTCAGTCGCCGGCAACCATTACGACCTTCGCGTCAGCATGTTGCCGACCGTCCACGGCCAGTCGGCCGTCATGCGCATTTTGGACCGTGGAAATATACAAGTGTCCATTAAGGATTTGGGGTTCCACGAAGAGGACTATAAGCGGTTCCAGTCCATCATCAAACGACCCAATGGCATCTTCCTAGTGACCGGGCCGACCGGATCAGGCAAGACGACGACACTTTACGCCGCCCTAAACGAACTGAACCGACCTGATCGGAAGATCATTACCGCTGAAGATCCGGTCGAGTACTACCTGCCAGGCATCAACCAGGTTGAGGTGAAACACAAGATTGGGCTCGACTTTGCTCGCATCATTAGGGCAATGCTCCGACAAGCACCCAACATTATCTTGGTCGGAGAAATCCGCGACAAAGAGACGGCTGAGATCGCCGTACAGGCATCTCTGACTGGACACTTAGTTTTCAGTACACTGCATACGAACGATGCGCCATCTGCCATTACGCGACTTGGCGACATTGGCGTGCCACCTTTCTTGATCGCCAGTTCGGTTATCGCCATCATGGCACAGCGGCTGGTGCGACTTGTCTGTTTGAAATGTCGGGAGTCGTACACGCCGCCAGAGGAGGAAATCAAGGCGGCCCGGATCACGCCGGAAATGATGAAGACCTCGTCGTTTATGAGAGGCAAGGGCTGTAAGAACTGCAACGACACTGGTTATCGGGGTCGTAAGGGCATTTTTGAGATGTTGGCGATGAACGCCAAGCTACGGGAAATGACCTTCAACCGTGAACCTACACAGGTGATCCGCAAGGTCGCCCGCTCCACCGGGATGCGCACTCTATTGGAGGACGGAGTCTACAAAGCGCTCAAGGGAATCACCACGCTCGAGGAAGTCATGAGCATTTGTCATCACGACTCGGCGATCATGTCGTGAACGTGCGTTCATGTAAACTGCGCCATCCGAACCGAAAATGCGCCTAAGTCTTGCCAATTCAACACGTTTCGTTGACCGCTAAGGTCAGCAAGTAATAATGCGATTGGCACCGCCACCTCGGCGATGCTGGTCCGGCATTCGAAAGGGCAATCGAGTGGCAGGCAATTCAGTCCTCATTGATAAGCTGTTGACGACGGTCATTCAGCTCAAAGCCAGCGATATTCATATTTCGGTGGGCCAGCCGCCCGTCATCCGGTTGCATGGCCGTATGCGGAAGCTCGACGCCAAGGTTCTCGATTCCGACGATACCACCGCGCTGATGAAGGCGATCACGCCGGACCGCTGCCAGCAGGAGTTGCAGCAAGTCGGTGGTGCCGACTTCGCCATCGAGTTCACTGACGGCGTGCGTTTTCGCGTGGCCGTCTTCAAGCAGAAGGGCACCATCGGCATGGTGCTCCGGCGTATTCCCAGCACGTTCCTTTCGTTCGAACAGATTGGCATGCCGGACGCTATCCGTTCATTGATCGTCCAACCCCGCGGCTTAGGGGCCTTCGGACGGCGCGCACAGCCTCTGGCGAAATCGATCGGCTCGGAAATCGTGGAGCCCGTCAACGTGCTCGACC
>JANLTA010000621.1:0-1820 GCA_031362705.1 Gemmataceae bacterium
CCGGACGACCGAGTAGCTGCTTGCATGGCCACCAGAATCTCCGGTGACGCGCGGTGGTGAGCCTCAGCCTGCAATGTTGTGCCTCCCAACTCGACAGCGATATGATGCCCTGGCGACTGTGTGTCCTGCATCTGGCTGCAAACGGCGTCGATATACTGCTGCACGCTGCTCGCCCCATGATGCTGTAGTTGCAGAACAGCCGAAGACAGCGTTTTGGCCTCCTCTTCCAAGGCGATTCGCTTGTCTCCCAGTCGCTGGGCAAGACCCCGCGAGTAGTCATAAACCAGAAAGACCGTCACCAACGCCGCCAAGGGAAGGTTGACGGCCAACAGCAACCGAGACCGGATGGTCGGCTCCGGCCGCACGGAGTCTCGCACGTCGGCTTGCCCCGAATTCTGATCGGACGTATCGCTCATCATTGATTCGGACCGTGTTCAAGTGTACGGGTTAGATGCTGTGGGATGCGGACTTCTTCACGAGAAATGGTGCGCTCGACGGGCGCGCGGCCGCGTGCAAGACCGCACAGTTGATTGCCGGTGTTCAGGCCCAGGGGCCAAATTCCTGGCAGGAAAGCGACCCGATCGTCGGACTGTCCTTCGCGGCTAGGTGTGGCATACGAAATGCTTGAACACTTTCGATGAGGTCGCTCAAGAGCCGGTAAAGCACTTGCCTACCCCTTCCCAAGCCGGTATGTTAGGGCTGACACGTAAGTCGTCGGATCGACTAGATGAAGGGCAACCTGGCCGTGCCGGGAGGCCCGTTGACGAGTAAGCCGACGTGGTTGAATACCTCAAGGTGTTCGACCACGTCGGCTTTTTTTTTCGCTTCCGGTGGCGTGGGACGGTCGCAGCCGCGAAACGGCCAGGAGCCCAATGGGTGGTCGATGTTGTTTTCTGAGGTGCAGGCCTGGAAAGAGGAAAAGTAAGATGCAACCCGCAGCCAAAACGCTCGCTGAACGACGTACCGATGCAACGGTCGAACTCCTCCTGCCGACATCTCACCGATGCACGCTTCCCATGGAAACCAAGTTAGTCACGACGATTTTCCGCAAAACGCCTGGTGTGACGCGAAGAGAATCCCAAATGGCAACAACTAACTTGACTAACGAGGAAACTCGCCGACTCGATGACGACGCGCTGGTGACGGTCGTATCGGCTTGCCAGAATGGTGACCGCTCGGCATTTCGCCAGCTCTACGATTCCTGTCAGCAAAGAGTATTTCGACTGGCGGTACGGATCGTGGGCCTTGAGGACGCTTCGGACGTAACGCAACAGGTGTTCTTGCAAGCGTTTCGCTCGTTGCGCCAATTCAACGGGCGGTCGCGTTTTGAGACTTGGCTGTACCGGATGGCGGTAAATGAGTCGCTGCAGCATCTGCGACGCAACCGGCGATGGCAATATCATGTACTCGATTGGGAACCGATGGACGAGTCGCACCCTGGTGAAGATGCCGTGAAGAAGGAGCTCCTGGAGCAGGCACTCGCGCGTATCGACCCTGAATTGCGTTCGATCTTTCTACTCCGTGAAGTCGAGGGTCTGTCGTACCACGACATCGCCGAGGTATTGCGTATTCCAGAAGGGACGGTTGGCTCACGGCTGAATCGGGCGCGGCGCGAATTGAAACAACATCTCTCAGACCTTGGTTTTGAGCCGTAGTCATGGATTGCTCAGAAGTGAAAGAACTCTTGTCGGCGTATTTTGACGGCGAGTTGTCGGCCGAAAAGCGACCTCAAGTCGCGGAACACTTGGCAGCTTGCCGCGATTGTACACGCGAGTTAGGAGAATTCCGCAGCCTTTCGGTCATGGCTGAAGGGTTGGTAC
>JANLTA010000626.1:0-2046 GCA_031362705.1 Gemmataceae bacterium
GCGCACTGCGACAGTATGCAGTGGTCTCGCATTGCCGATTGTCGCCCTGGCGCAATCTCTCCCGTTGCCGGGAATCTTGCCAGCACCCGTGCAAGGTGCGCCACCTGTCGTACAAGCTGTGCCACCCGTATTGGGTCTCGATGATCTCACACGCCTGGCGCTAGAACGAAATCCGCGAATAGCCGCGGCGTCGTTCGCCCTTGATGCTGCCCGCGGGCAGGTGCTTCAAGCGGGCCTGTACCCCAATCCGACTGTCGCCGTCAACCTTGACGAACTCGGCGACCGCACGGGTCCACGCGGCGTAAACACGATTCCGTTAGTCACTCAGGAAATCGTGACCGGCGGCAAATTGAAACTCAGTCGCGCGGTCGCATGAAAGGAACTCGATCAGGCGACGTTGACGCTGATGAATCAACGCTACCTATTGCTCGCAGACGTGCGAGCAGCATATTTCGATGTCGTCGCCCTCCAGCGGCGAGTTGAAATCCTGGAGCAACTGGTCAAACTTTCGGAACAGTCCACGGATCAGACCGGAAAACTTCTCAACGCCAACCTGGTTTCAAGGCTTGATCTCCTGCAGTTAGAAGTTGAGCGTGAGCGACTCAAAGCCGATCTGGAAGCAAGTAGACGCGAATTGCCCGGCGCCCGGGCCAGGCTGGCTGCTGTCGTCGGTGCCGGTGCGCTGCCTGCTGTGTTCGTAGGAGCGCTGGATCAACCAATGCCTCCTTATGAACTCGAGCGCACACAATTGCACGTACTCGCCTCGCACCCCGAAATCCGGTCAGCACAAGTCAATATCGAGAAAGCGCGATTGCGGCTGCGCCGTGAACAGGTCACACCGATACCCAACGTGACCGTCGGTGCCGGCTATGTACGGCAGAATCAAAACAACTCGGACGATTACACAATTAATGTCAGTGTTCCCATCCCCGTATGGAACCGCAATCAAGGTAACATCGCTACGGCTTCCGCCCAACTGGGCGAAGCGACGCAGGTGGCGGGCCGCGTGCAAAACGAACTGAGCGAGCGCGTCGCCACGGCCATCCGCGACTATTCCGCGGCTACCGGTCGAGTTGAGCGATATCGCGATCACATTCTTCCGCGAGCCAAGGAAACCTACGAGTTGTCTTTGAAGGCCTATCAGGGCGGCCAATTCGAATACCTCCGCGTGCTGGAGGCTCAACGGGCGATGGCGCAGGCGAACTTGGATTACATCCGCGCGTTGGCTGATGCGTGGAAGTCGGCCAGCGTCATCTCCGGATTGACATTGGAGGACCAGTGGCCGCCGGTACAGCCAGTGATCGTTCCCCAACGTTGAGGGAAAAGCTCTAACAAAGTAGACCCAGTCGTCGAATCAAACGCGGATTATCCCACGACCCGATTGTTACTGCCTCCATTCATCTCGGCGCACGCTTAACGTCATCCGGCACAATCTCTCGTTTGCACGGGCTGTCAAAGCACTCGTTGCAATACTCACTTTGCCTGGCTATGCCTCGTTGTGGGCGGCCATTGCATCGGACGCAGGAGCATCGCTTTTGGTGATTGCGAATGGGTTGCGGTTGCAGCGGACGCGATCTTGCAAAAGTGCCGGCGAAGCGTTATCTTAGCACTGCGGGAGGTTTCTTCGTGTTTCGCCGGATCGTGTGCTGCCTCATGCTGCCGTGCTTGTTGCTGACTCAATCAGCCACATTCGGGCACGTGCACACGCAGGGTCAACCGGCCGGTCACGATCTACTTAGGCATATCCACACTGGCAAACCCGCTGTCGAGCGCGGTCACCATCACGGTTCCGACCGACATCATCATCATCATGACGATGTGGACCAGGAAGCTACAAAGTCAGGCACACATACGTCCGATCATGACTCGGATGCGGTTTACCTTTCTCCGGTTGATTTCCACTTTGCCCGCAGCCAGTCTGTTGACGACGTTCGCAGTGTTTCCGGGGAATTGGCGACTGAAACTATCCCGAGTCTTCAACTAGGTGCAATCGAGCGCTATCCGCTTCTGCGACCTCCGTCCGAAGTTCACTCCAACCTACGGCCC
>JANLTA010000628.1:0-3423 GCA_031362705.1 Gemmataceae bacterium
GTGCGATCGACATCGTAGCTTTCGCCGGCAAATGGCACATTCGATAATGGTGCGCTCAGGCCAGTGGCGTTGTCAAAGTTCAGCGTAAGAACCCCGTCCACGCCGGTGTTGACCGAGACGGTGTAAGTTGAGCCGCTGCCAGCCACCATGCTGATGCTCGCCCCGGATGCGCCCGAACCGCTCAGGGTGAAATTGCTGGTGCTGACGCCAGTTAAGGAATCGAAGAGTACCACACTCCAACTGACACTGGCCGCGTTGCTTGGGTTGGCATTGGCTCGAGTGACACTAACGACGCTGGAAGCGCGGTTCGTCAACGAGAAGTTCACCGACGAGCCAACCACGCTGGCCGCAACGTCATACGTGCCCAACGTGCTATTGGCCGTGACGGATGCGCTGGCCTGGCTGCCGGCAATGGTAACGTTTTGGGTCACGGGTGTTGCCGAGGCGCCGGCACCGGGCCCGGCGAAATTCACACGTCCGCCGTCGACCGGTTCGACCGGGTTGACAGCAGTTACAGACGCGACCAAGGGGCTGGCAAATGTGTTGTTCGTGGCGGCCGACTGACCCGACCCGCTGACAACGGCCACGGTGAAGCCTTGGCTTTCAAAAGCGCCGATGTCCACACCGCTGACGGCATTGCGAGTTTGACCACGCTGGTCGAGCGTGATGGTCGTGGTGCCGCCGGCGTTGATCGCCGGACTGCCGGGCAGCAATGGGTGCGTCGCCGTTGTTCCGCCGTAGTTACCCAATGTTCCGAGGAGCGGATCGACGGAAACGACGTTGCCAGCGCCAGTAATGGTAGCGCCAGTGGTGTTGCCTATAAGACTGGTCGTCGCTGAGATTGAGCCGCCGATGTCCGGCGAAGTGCCGGTGTTCTTGGCCACGATAGTGCTGATCAGCGTCCCGGAGACGGAACTGCCGCCGATGCCGCCGCCAGTCGGAGCCGCGTTAAAGGCCAAGGTGCTGTTGTTGATCTTCACCGTGGAGGCACTAAAGATGCCGATGCCACCGCCAGCGCCGGTCTTGGTCGAGTTGCCGGAGATGGTGCTGCTGACAATGGTCGTCGTGGTGCCGAACAAGTAGATCGCACCGCCGCCGACGCCGGCCAGCGTGGTGTTGGCCGAGTTGCCGGAGATCGTGCTGCTGTCTACGTTGAGCGTGCCAAGGCTGAAGAAGTACAAGCCGCCACCGTCGCCAGTGGAACTGTTGTTGGAGACAGTTGATCTCAAGAGGTTGACTGTCGCCGAGGAATCGACGTTGATGCCGCCGCCGTTGGATCCAGCTGAACTTGATCCTTCCGTGGCGCCATTGGCTTGATTGCCGGTGACGACGCAATCGGTAAGGTTCAACGTGCCGGTGCCAATCGAGATGCCGCCGCCATCGCCGCTGTCGGCGACGCTGTTGCTGACGGTCACATTGCTGAGTGTCACCGACTCATCGCCGATCAAGATGGCAGCGCCATCTGCACCGGCGGCCGTAGTTTTGCCGTTGGTGAAGGTCATGTTGCTGATGGAAACCACAGCACCAGTCGCGGCCGCCGATGTGTTGAGAACCCGGCTTGATGTGCCCGCGTTCAGGATCAACCCGCCCGCCGGACCAGTCACGCCAACTGCCGCGCTGATGGCAAATTCGCCAAGCAACATATTGATGGTCTTGGTGCCGGCAAAGGCCGTTGCGTCAAAGGCGATGGAACTTGGTCCGCCGTCGGCATTGGCCGCGTTGATCGCTTCACGCAAACTCAGTTGACCCGGGCCGGTAAACGCGTCGACCACATCGGAGACTTCATCCACCGTGTATGTGAACGGAATTGCCACGACGAAGGTGCCGAGCGAACCGCCCAAGACGAACACGTTGTTAGTGTCGGACACCTGATTGTTGCCCAGAGTCACTGTGTACGTCCCGTTGTCGCCCGAGTCCCACGATCCGCCGGGAGGGGTGAAGGTGTAAGTCGCAGTGAGTGGAGTGGCATTTGGTCCGGAAGTGCCTGTCAACACTGTGACGCCGCCAGGGCCTGTGATAGTGATGTTCGCCGCGCCAATCGTGGAGGCATCAATTAAGTAGGGATTCGTCGCAGTGTAGACGACTGAGAGTGAGTTCGGCGTGGCGGCGGCCACGGTGATCGGGCCGAGCGGTGTCAGGGAGGCCGTCGGTATCGCCAGCACACCATCAAACGAGCCGATATCGAAAGGAGCGAACTTGGCAACGCCGCGCTGGTCCACCAGCAGGTTGTCCGGGTTCGAACCATTATCCAACGCGGCGCTGCCCGCCAATAGGCCGTGGGTCTTGGTCGGGCCGCCGTAATTGTTCAGGGCGGCCAAATTAGCGGCGGCGTTGAGCTGGTTGTTGGCACCAGTCACCGTGGCGCCAGTCGTGTTGCCGATTAGCGAAAAATTCGCAGTGACCGCGCCGTTAATGTCGGTGCCAGTTCCTGATGTGTTGTTGCTGACAATGGTGCTCGTGATGACCGCGGTGCCGGCCGCATTGCCGATTCCGCCGCCGGACGTAGTCGCTGAGTTGAATGCTACGGTACTGTTTTTCAAAGTAGTCGTACCGCCATTGACCAAAATGCCGCCGCCCGTGCCGCCCTTATTTCCCGACACTGTGCTATTTGAAAAGTTAACGGTTCCAATTGCGTAAAGGGCACCGCCGCGAGCCACTGCCGTGTTTCCGCTGAAGGTACTTCGCGTGACGGTCAGCGTCGTCGAGAGATTCAGGTAAATGGCTCCGCCGTCACTTCCTGAGGCGGTCAGCACGTTGCCCGAGATCGTGCTATCGGTGACGACGATTGCGCCGGACGACTGATTGTTGACACCGCCGCCGTCACCGCCGGCCGCCGTGTTGTTGCTGATCGTGCTGCTGACGATAGTCAGCGTTCCGGTGCTTTCATTGGAGATGCCGCCGCCTTCCGCGGATGCCTTGTTTCCGGTCACGACGACATTGTTCAACGTCAGTGCTGCGGAGCCTGCCATGTCGATGCCGCCGCCGTTGCCGGTGACGTTGCCGCCTTTCAAGGTCATGTTGGACAGAGTGACCACATTCGGCGATGAGGCTGAAATGTTGATGACACGAATCGCCGCTCCCGCCGCATCGACAATCACGCCGCCGGCCGGGCCATTGACGGTCACGCCATCGGTGACGCTAAGTTGTCCCAACGCTGCGACGAGGGCGATCGTTTGCGTGCCAGTAAATACGACCGGATCGAAATTGATAACATCAGTTGTGCCTGTCTTACCATTGGCCGCCAGGATCGCCTCGCGAAGGCTGAGCTTGGTGTCGGTATCCACCGCTTCATCGTTGGTGGCGTTGACGACAAATGTGAACGGTGCCGCCACCGTAAATGTTCCAATATTGGCAGCCGCGGGCACCGCATTCGGCGTCGGCGTATCCGCGTCGAACACCTGATTGGCATTTAACGCGATCGTG
>JANLTA010000629.1:0-5407 GCA_031362705.1 Gemmataceae bacterium
GTTGGTAGCCGCTCGCCCGGCTTTCCGCGAAATCAGCCGACGCATCGACCGAGAAACAACCGATGCGCCAATGACGAATTTCGAACGCAAAGCCATCGAAAAAGGTGGCAGCGTTTGGCGAGCGGAGTATTTGCGAGTTAGTCCATCGGTGGGTCTCGCAGACTCGACCCACCCTACAGAATCAAACCTTCAACAATGATGTAGGGTGGGTCGAGTATTCGAGACCCACCAGAGAGACTAGACCGGGATTAGAATCGCCCCTTCGCCATTGCGGAGGGTGATGCTTGTTACAACGGTCCCAAGTGTGCCGTCGGCGTTCAACGGGCGGTAATTACCGCCGAGTTGGTGCGTCGTGGCCGTGTTGTCCGCGGTGTTGCCGGTGCCGACGCCCGCTTTGTACGACAGCGGTTTGAATAGCACTTTGGCGTTGGCATAGTTGCGGCTGAGGACTTTATAGGTGATCGCTGTATTGGCGGGGTCGTTGCCGGTGGCGAACTCGCTCCAGCCTCCTTGCGGCAAGCCGACGTTGTAAGCGGCGGCCGGCACCCAATGCCGTGTCCATGACGTGCTGGGTTCATAACCGCCGAAGAACATCACCATCGTTTTGTTCGGATCGGCGAGCAAATAATAATAGGCCAGCGCACCGAGTTGAGTACGCGGGTCCGTCGGCGAGCCGCCTTGTGGATGAGTGTCAAGCACCAGATAGGGCGAATTGGCGGCAGCAAGTCGCGATGCCACCAATGTTGAGAGGTCGTTAAAGCGCGACCACGTTGCCGACATTGGTCGCAGCGCGAACTCTTCCATGCTGGACGGCGTTCGTGTAATGACCTCGTCGGTCGATGCGTTGCCGCCGGTCGTGTTCGGCAAGACCCACTTGGGGCCAACCGCGTAATTCACTGCCTGCAAAAGTTTGCCGTATTCGACGGAATAACTCGCTGTCGATTCCGCCAACTGCACGCCGCCAGTCGGGTCGCGACCATTGGAATTGTCCACGAAGAAACCATCGGCCAGCGGCTGCGAAGCGAGAATGCGCTGATGCTGATTGGCTGCCCAGTCCTTCACTGTCTGTGCCGTGGGGTTCACGACAAAGCGCATTTGTCCATACGCCGGGTAGAATAGCCGACTCTCGTAACTAAAGCGGGCGTTCTTATTAGCGGCACGGCTGGCGAACTCGGCGTTGTTCAAGTAGCCGTCGTGATTCAAGTCGGCATTGTTATCGAATGCGGGAATCGTGCCGTTCTGTCCGCCATTGGCTTGCGTATAATCGCGGCCCAACACTGTCGCGGCCACGGGACTTGTACCACTTGTCACCACGCGCATGCGCACAAAGTACAATCGGTTAGGCCCGCTGGCCAGCGATGTTTTCCAGTTCGCCGGGGGATCAAATCGAATCGCACCCGAGCGACTCAATCCGACGGTCGTGTTGCTTGTCGTGGCAAGCGCAGTCCACCCGGTCGGCTGCCCCGCCGAATTCACAGCCGATGCGTACTCGAACACTGATGACCACGCGCCGCCCTTAGGTGTCGTGATGTTGAAGTTCAACTCACCATATTTCTCGGGAAAGCCAAAGTACGTGGTTTCGCCCACGGCATTGCCAAAGCTCACATCTCCAGTGGTTCCGGTTCGTGACGCACTGGTGTAGTCGGTGCTGTTGCGAGCCACGCGCCACAACCAACTCACGGGAATCGACGACGGGCTGCCGCCGGTAAACGCTGTCGGCGCTGTCACATGGTAAAACGCCGTTTCCCGTCCGACTCCCCGGCCATCCGCGTAATTGAGCCAGTCGAGATAAAGACTCTCGTAAATGTTCGACACATTCGTGTAGATCAACTGCGGTGTGTTCGGCGCCACGGATTGGATGTTCGCCAGGTAGCTGGGATTGGATACCACCAGATCCACGCTGTTCGCCAACAAGTTTTGCTCAAAGCTGGTAAACGGCGTGCCCGAGTACGCTAACTGCGCCACGCGGATGTGAGTGTAGTGTTTCGGTATCGTCGGAATGTTGATGACGCTCGGCGGCACGGTGTTCGGCGGCGGTGGTGGATTCACCGGAGGTGCCGCATTTGAATCGATAATGAAATCATCCACCGATACCGCGCCGGCATACTGCGCAGGCCGGTTCACGCCCGCGAATCCGGCCGCGGTGATCGATGTGTCCGTCACTGTAATGGCCGCTGCCGCTGCCGTTTGCCATTGTCCGGCCGAATTCAGGTATTGCCCGGTGGTTGGGCTGACCAATTCGGCTCGGATCTGTGAACCCGTGACGCGCAGCGTCACCTTCACCCATTGATTACTGATGTAAGGCCCCGATGTGAGCGTACCCAGGGTGGTCACGACGCCGGCCACCGACTTGATCAGGTCCAACTTGACACCCCGAGTCATAGAGACCGAATAAAACGTCGCCGCGGAACCACCAAGATTCTGACCTCGAGAGAACACCTGAGTCGGTATCAGACTATCCGCGTACACGGCGGCGGTCACTGCTGAATCCGCCGGCACAGCGATCGGTGACCATGCCCGAGCTGTCACATTTGAAGGTGCGTTCACGGCCAGGCTTAACGGTGCGCTCATGGCCTTACTATTGGAGACGGCATAGGCCGGCGAGGATGTGCTCCATTGCGTCCAACCGGTCGGCAATGATCCGAGCGGCACGGCGTCGAATGTTTCCGTCGTCACCGACGGCGTTTCGCGCAGCTCCAGTTGCTCGACGCGCAGTCGCGCTGTCTTTCGCTTGATGCGATTCATGGTTGTCGGCTCCAAGGGCACAGACTGATTGCCGTGGCTCGCTGCCGTTGTCGGGCGTCCTGCCCAAAAAGACCGTTGGCCGCGCCTTTCGTGCGGCCGACCCTTAGTTTCGGTTCGATTCGTTTGGCATTATCAGACGAAGGGTGAACGGGCTTCGGAAGAAGCAATCGGGAATCCGCAGATCGTCTACGAGTCGGCGGACCGGCACAACGCGCTCGGCCGATCAAATCCCTTCGCCATACATTCTACACAACGAGTCGATGGGCCACGCCGAATCTGGCGCTGAAAAAATGACTACTTACGTTTAATTGCTTCAAGGTTCGATCGATTCGCCGCCAGCACCGACTTTGACCAGTCGAATCGTCGGCAAGCGTGCCCCACCTTCAATGGGATGGCCGGCTAAGACCAATACCCGTTGACCCGAACTAACGACGCCGGCCACTGAAGCCGCCCGCACGGCAGCATCGATACGGTCGGCACCATTTACCAGATCATCGCGCAAAGGCACCGGCGTAACACCCCAGACCAACGCGAGTTGCCGCCGTGCCGCGGCCGTGGGTACGGGTGCGATAATGGCCGCACGTGGCCGATGCCGTGATACTTGCCGTGCCGTGCGACCCGTGAGTGTCGGCACGATCAATGCCTGGGCATCCGCCGACTCGGCCAACTGGCAGAGTGCTCCGGCAAACTCATCATCAAGTGTGGAGTAAACGGAAACGCACGACCCGGCACGCCCATGCAGGTCGGCTTCCGCTTGCCGGACGATGCGAGCCATGCAAGCGACAGCTTCAACAGGATAGTTGCCAACAGCCGTCTCACCGCTGAGCATGACCGCATCGGTTCCGTCGTACACAGAATTGGCGACGTCGCTGGCCTCGGCCCGCGTGGGTCGAGGATTGTTGCGCATCGAATCGAGCATGTCTGTCGCCGTGATGACCGGTTTGCCATGCGCACGCGCCTCGGCAATCACACGCTTTTGCAAAACTGGCACACGCTCAAGCGGTATCTCCACGCCGAGGTCGCCGCGTGCCACCATAAGTCCATCAAAGGCTGCCACGATGTGTGGCAACTTTTCAATGGCTTCGGGCCGTTCAATCTTGGCGATGACCGGCACGTTCAAACCCACGGCTTTGGCGGCCCGACGCAGCTCATCCGCCGACTCCGCCGACCGCACAAACGACAGCGCCAGCCAGTCGGCCCCAAACTTCGCCGCGATCGCCAGGGCCGCTAAGTCGCGCGCCGTCACCGAAGAAATTGCCAGCGGGCTATCTGGCAGATTGATTCCCTTTTTCGGCGACAATACGCCCCCGATAATCGCAGTGGCTTCAACGCGGCTCGCGCTGGCCGATTCGGCAAGCAGCTGCAACCGGCCATCGTCCAGCAAGATGCGATGCCCCAGTTGAATGCCGGGAAACACTTCCGGTTCAGTCACGCCAAGCTCGTCACCCGTCGGCTGGGCGGAAAAGACAATGCGATCACCGATGGCGATCGTGCGTGGCGCTGCCAACAACACGCGCAACTTCGGTCCGGGCAAGTCGGCCAATACGGCGATGGTGCGGCCACAGGCATCAGCCGCTTCCCGCAATGCGGCTACTCGCCGCTCCGGCTCCTCGGCGACGCCATGTGATAGATTGATGCGCGCCACATCCAGCCCGGCGCGGCACAGCGCGGCGAGAACGCCCGGATGATCCGTTGCGGGACCAAGCGTGGCTACGATGCGAACACGGCGTGGTATGATCATGTGTTTCGACTCACGCAATCAGGGCCGCTCGCGCGGCCCTGACGTGTGAGTGAGTTAGCGAAATCAGCTGAGGCTGATTCCACCCAGGAAGTTGGCGGCAAAAGGAAATTGCGCGAAGCGCTGCGTCGGCGTATACGTCGTGAGATCGTTGATGGTCGTCTGATTGAAGATGCGTTGATCCGGTCCACCATTGCTGGTCGGGCCGGTCAGGATGTCGTCGAGGGTGCCGCCGGTGCGAACCGCGCCAACGCGAACACCGCCGAGGAAGTTCGACGCATACGGAAACGAATTGCCCGCGTTAAAGAACACCCAATTGGCGGGGTTGCCGAACGAATCATAGGTCGCATCCAGCAGCCGGAAAACCTTCACTTGCGGGCCAATGCCAACGCCGGACCCGGTGATGATATCGGCGTACAGGAAATTGGATGCATCGCGGTTGGTCGTGGTGAAGCCGGCCGCGACGCTGACACCGCCACGCTCTGTCGAGTTGTAAGCAAAGAACTCGGCGATCTTCTGATGCGCCAGATCGGGCACCACGTTGGGAAGGAAGTTGTAGACACCGACCTTGGGGCCGCCGCCGTTGCCGGCACCCGTGACGACCTCGTCCGTTGTTTGATCGCCGCCGACGTCGCCGCACGCGACTTCGACTCCGCCGCGGAAGGTCGTCTCGTAAGCGTAGAAGTTCATCACAACCGTGCCCTGATTACCATTGCCGAATGCCCTGACATGTGGATTGCCACCTGGGCCGGCACCGGTCACGAGGTCGATGAGATTGTCGCCATTGACATCACCGGCCGCCACATTGACGCCGCCCATGAAGGTGGGTGCATAGGCAAAGAAGCTGCGAATCTCAGTCGGCGTGGTGTCGCCCGCCGCCACATCGACGCCACTGAAGACTTTGACGTGAGGACCGCCGCCAGC
>JANLTA010000683.1:0-1954 GCA_031362705.1 Gemmataceae bacterium
CCGCAGTATTCAAATGAGGCCCAACGGCTGTGAGTAGGTTGTACACATCGCCGTAAGGTCCACTTTCTTTTTTGGGCGCCTTCTCAAGTCCGGCGCTGACTTGCTTCAGAATCAGTTTTGACTCTTTAGGGTCAATTCCCGGCAGTGCGGCGATAAGAATATCGGCATCGTCTGTCCGGGCGAAAATGCCGCACACTGCACTGCGAATGGCCGGCTCAGGACACCACGCCACCGCTTTGACAATTTCTCTGGTGCTGGCACCATTAGCGCGTTCTCGGCGTTGCCAGTTGGTGTGCTCCTGGTCTGTGTAACCGCCCGAACCAGCGCCAGGGCCCGTTCGCTCCACACGCAACTGGCGCAGCCGGTCGGCAATCATTGGTGCGGATTCTCTCGGATAATAGTAAAGCAGTCGCAATATCGCTTCGACTTGGAAGTCGCTACTAATCCCCATTTGATCAAGTGAAATGCCATCCTTTTCCTTGCCGATCGTGCTGTAGTCGCGCAAGAGAGAATCAAGCAGGTGCTTGGCGGGATTGTCACTCGACCAAATCGTTCGCAATCGTTCTCGAATCTTGGGGTCTTCGGTTGGGCTATTGATAACGATACACGCGGTCGGTTGATAGCGGATCGCTTGATATCCCCGCCCAACGATTTGGCCGAGGGCCACCATGCAGATGTCGCCGACCGTTGCGGTATAAGACGTAATGCTTTTGCCTTCTTCGATTCGGTGGCGAGGATTCAAATGCAACCTTATTGTCTTCAACTCAACGGGATTTGCAGGGTTACCCCACAGCTCATTGGCAAACCACATTGCGCCAATGCAGGATTTATAGTCGATCTTCAACTTTGTGGGCGTCTTGTCTTCCAAGGCGGCAAGAAGAAAAGGCAGGGAATCGGGTCCCATTTCCACAAGTGTCCGCAGTGCATCGGACGACTTCATGTCGTGATTGGTAATAAGGAATGCGCCCGGCGATTGCCGACCGGCGATTGGTAGAAAGGCCGTGCCAGTCATAGTCGGCGATAAACCAAAGTCAGGTTTGTCAATGGCCGCCAACCGTCGGATGGCATTTTTGATCAACGCGGTTTTCTTTGCATCGAGTGGAGCTCTCGGAGCCAAGGCCAATTCAGGAATATTGCCCAAGCGCACCGGAATTTCATAGTCATCCTTTTCCGCTACGACGGCTGCCTGCAGTTTCACGGGAGTCGGTGTTTTTTCCTGAGCCAAACATGCGTCGAACACGGCGGCGAGCGTGGGGAGCAATACTGACGCGAAGGCAGCGAAAATGGGTTTCATAACGAGGGACCTCGGGCACAGGTATTGTAGTGTCATCACTTCCGCCCCTCGTTCCAATAAATCCGCACGTTGCCGGTTTGGCGGCCGGTGGCGATGATGTCCGGCTTGCCGTCGCCGTTGAGGTCGGCCACGGTCAGGTCTTCGCAGGCTATGCCGCCGTCATCGACGATTTGCCGCTCCCACTTTTCGCCTTTGCCGTCGGTGCATTTGTAAATGCGCACGCCGCGCCGCTCGCCGGGATTCTTTGAGAGATCATCGCGCACGCCGGCTATGATCCAATCGCTGCCGCCTTTGTCGAGGTCGGCGCACCAGAGGGCGTGGCCCCAGCGCAGTTTGTCGTCGATTAGGTGGCGCGTCCACGTATCTCGTGCGTTAGATCCCCCTTCGCGATAAAAGACGATTTGATTGCCATGCCATGGCTCCACGGTCACGAAGTTCCATCCGTCACGAAGCAAAACTTGTCTCACTTCACTTGCGCCTCGATTGCTTTTGGGGCTTGACTGATCACCCGGACTCACAAGCAAAAGCCGAGACGTGTGTTCATAATTGATCTTAACGGACAATCCCTCGAAACTTGCGACGCTGAGGTCGATTCCGTTGATACCACGAGCCGCTTCGAAACCATGTACAACATGAAAAGTCTCATTTAAGACCAATGGG
>JANLTA010000714.1:0-2982 GCA_031362705.1 Gemmataceae bacterium
CGACAAGCCAAGCTCTTCCGCGTCATCGAAGTTGCAGATATCCATCCGATCAAACACACGAAGTTAATGTACAACGCCGCTATTAGCCCGCTTGCGGCCGCCGCTGGCATGGATAACGGCATGTTGTTGCAACTGCCGCAAGCCCGTCGGTTGTTCTTTGCGTTTCTCCGGGAGAACTACACGATACTTAAAGCCGCGAATAAACCATTGGGCAAAGTCGGGCCTTTTCACCCGGACACGGTGATGCGCATCCTATCAAGGCCGTGGGTGTCCCGAGTTTTGGCCCGCGCTTTCACCCCCGGCTTGCGCGGCACCTATTGCTCGATGTCGGGCGACATTGCAAAAGGACGCACGGAAGTGCGGAACTACAACGGCCAACTGATGGCCTGGGCGGGCACCACGCCATGCCCGCTAAACCAGCGCGCGGTGGAGATTGTTGAACGGATGACGCGCGAACAGCTACGACCCAGTATCCAAGCTTTGAACTGGTTTAGCTAGTTCGGTGCTGTGTCGTTACTTCCCCGCTTTCTTCACATCGGCATTGTCCAGCAGATATTTGCGGCGCTGGTCCATGAAGGTGCGCAGGTTCATCGCGCCGCCGCGGCGTTGGGCCGGGCCTTCTGAATTATCGGCGGTCAGCGCTAGAAAATCTTCATTGGAGTACAACTTGCGCGTGTCAGCTTCGACTTCTTTTTCGATCAGGGCTCGGTATTGCGCGATGACGGGACCAAGTGTTTTCCAGTCGAATGACTCCTCGGCGAGCGTCCGCATGTTGCGCAGGTATTGATCACGGAACTTCGGCACGGCGAGAATCTTACTTCGCAGCGGTTTGTTGACATCGGTGAGGCCGACGAGCGGGTCAAGTCCAACGCCGACGACGCGCATCGCTTCGCCGCCTTTGGGTCGGTCCTTGCCATCTTTGTCTTTGGAACGATCGTCCGGTGGGCCGGCTTTGTCTTTCGGCCGATCATCCGGCGGACCGTCCTTATCCTTGAATCGGTCGAACGGTCCATCCTTCGGGCCATCACCAGGCGGGCCGCCGTCTTTGCCTTTCGGACGGAAGCCACCCGGGCCACCACCGAAGCCGGGGCCTTGAGGAGCGCGAAAGCACTCGTTGAAGTCGTGCGGCACAATGTGGAAGATGCCCTTCGGATCGCGGAACAGGCTGAAGTCGCTGGCGCGAATCCAATAACCATCGCAGTTGATGACGGCATTATCAATGGCGAGAAACCACAGCAGGCTATCAATATCGAGAATCGGTTTCAGCGCTTCCTCGAGCTGGTCCGGCGGCGTTTGGTTCAGTGCCTTGCACAAGGCTATCAGCGCTTTCCAACTCTTGGCGTTATCGTCGGATTTGAGTTGGTAGCGACGCTTGTAGTCTTCCACGTTGTCGCCAATGTAACGCAAGCCAGCACCATTGCCGGGATTGCCCTGCACTTTCCAGCGGTCGCCCTTGTCGGTCTTGAAGTTCTCTTTGACAAACTGCTTGTCGAATTGCTGTTCGTTGACGTACACGCCCCAGCTTTCGCCATTGATGACCACTTTGACGAGGTTGACCTTGGGCGTCGGCAAATGCTGCCGCGCGATATGTGAATAGACCACGGAACCGAGGAAGGTTGGATCGTCGTGGGCATTGAGCAGGTTGAGCGTTTTAGCACCGTAAAGTCGTTGTTGATCGTTGCCGAAATTAAGGTGGCCGTTCAACGACCGCTTGAAGCCCGCACCGACGGTGAAGTACGACGATGCCCCGCGGAAACCGACGCCGACGTTGGGATAGGTCTTGCCGTCCACGGTCATGGTCGCGGGGATGGAGACATCGGTGTGGTAGAAGTCGGCCATCTCGGCTTCCCAATCGTTGTCCTCGAATTGCAGGAAGATCGTGCGCAACACCGTGGGTTCATACAGCGTCGCGTCTGGAAAGTTCTTCACGTCGGCCGGTGCGACTTTGGGGCCGGGCTTCGGCGGGTCTTGCTTGCCCTTGCCGAAGCCGCCTTTTGGGAAGAACCCGCGACCGGCGTTGTTCTTTTTGAGGAACTCCCGCGCTGCTACCCGCTCGTCCTTATTGAGCTTGTTGTCACCGTCTTTATCAAACTGACTTACGACGAGGCGTTTGCCGCCCATCATTGGCCCGCCAAACGGTGGCGGTCCGCCCTTCTCCGGAGGCTGACCACCCTTTTCCGGCGGCTCCTGCGGCGGTTGAGCCAACACCGGCACGAGCGCCATCATGCCAAACAACACCGGCAACGCCAGCCATACACGACGACGCATGATTCAATCCTCAATAACACGATGCGACTACAATATAGAAGGAAACACCTGAACTCGGCATGAATACCGGGTTGGCAACGTTGCACCCCAAGAAGTGTCTTAGATTTGCGGTGAAAACGGAAGCCGTTTGCCGGCACTTACGCCGCGATGCGACACGAATTGATCGTGGTGCCGTACGAATCGCCATGCGCGTACACGCTGCCGTAGACGGCTTGTTCGACCTCGGCCCACTCTGGATTCCGGGAGTATAAGTCGGCAATCTGAGCGGATGTGAAAAAGGAATCAACTCGATGGTCGTAGTGGCGTGCAGCCTTCGTCCACACGTTTGACAACCGGAACCGCAATAGCAGTGTCACCGGCTCCACGTAGCGGTCGATGAATCGGAGGACATCGGCGAAAAGGTATTCCATCCGCAGCCACTCTTCGACCTTGTGGCCAAACATCTGGTGGCGCAGCAGGTATTGATCAGCGCGCAATGCAAATGCATGTTCGGGTCGAACGGTTTCGCCTGGCGGCAAGCCATATTCCCGAGCCGCCGCCGGGTGAATCATCAACTCGTGAAGGTAACTCAAGGCCCAGGACGGCAGTCGCCGGATGGATAGCGCGTACACGTCTTTGCTCAGGTCGCGTCGCCAGAAGAAGTCGTGTTTACGCGGATCACGTGCCGAATCGACATGGACATTGGCAAGTTGCCGGAACCAGGCGCGAACGGCA
>JANLTA010000197.1:0-9158 GCA_031362705.1 Gemmataceae bacterium
ATTCGCGATCGGTCTCAAAGGTTGCCAACATTTCATCAGTGACGTCAATCGGCGAAAAAAAATCATCGCACCCTGTTTTCACGCCGTATCTCACTTTTGCAATTTCACCAAGCGCTACGAATCGCTCACCGAAACGCCTCATGATGTCGAAATAAAATTCCGGGGCACGCAGATAACGCCCCCATTTGCCTGCCCGATAAGTATTGCCGGGACTATCGAAGAACTCGCCATTCGGCGTTTCGTCTTCATCGTCGTCTTCGGACTCACCCACTGGTGCACCAGAAAGCACCCGACCCGCGCGCACGCCGTCAGCCCACAAATCGGCTTGCGATTTCACGATGATGCGCATGTCGGTGTCACTGCCGTCGCCATGCATTAGCAAGATGCGGTCTCGGAGTTGTTCCCAACCAAGCTGACGGGCGCGTTCGTCTTGGCTGGCAGGCACGCCCACAATTTCCGCCAGCGGCCGCCGAAAGCGGACAAAACGCACCAGATTGTTGCGCCGTGTGGTTTCATCGTCGCAACGTTGAAGGATGGTCGCACACGTCTTAACGCGGGCATCCTCAAACCACGGCTCGGCCGTACTCTCCATGATCGCGATGATGCGAAAGTGCCGCAGCATCCACGCTTGCAACGCGAACCCGTATTCGACATCAAGCCACGAGGAGCTGGTGAGGAAGCCGAAATAACCATCCGGCTTCAGAAAGCTCGCCGAGGTCGGCCAAAAGTAACAATGCAAATCGCTGCGACCAGTCAGTGTCAGGTCGGACCACGCGGACGTGACCAGCCGGCCATACCGAGCCTTCTCGTCACGATCGACCTTTTCTTGCCGGACATAAGGCGGGTTGCCTACCACGGCGTCCAGCGGTGGGAGAGGAATCCCGGCATGGCCGCCGGCTCCGTCAGGCAACACGCAGAAGTCATCGCCCGGCTTGAAGTCAAAAAAGTTGCGGCGACTGATGCGCGGGTAATTCGCTTCGTCGTTGATTTCGCGGGCCGCCAGATTGAGCGTGGCCAAATGGGCCGGATACATGGCAATATCGCAGCCGAACAATCCGCTGATGAGATCGAGGTGCCGGCAATCCGGGTCCAAGAACCGTTTGCGATAGTAGGCCCGAACGAGGAAGCTGCCCGACCCGCAGGCCGGATCGAGCACCGTGTCCTCGGCTCGGCGAAGGCAGAAGGCATTGATCATGTCAACGGGATCATCGCCGGTGAAGTGTTGACCGAAACGATGCCGTTCTTCGGGACCAATCAGTTTCTGGAAAATGCGGCCAACGACGTCGGACGGCACTTCCTTGAAGTCCACTGATTCGATGCCGCGAAGCAAACCGCGCCAAGCGTCCAGCGCACCGGCCGGCTCGAACACCAGACTGGTAGCCCAATCGGTGGCGTCCGGCATCATCAGCGGCTCGTAATCGCCGCTGCGCTTAACGGCTCGCTGAAAGAGTTGGTTGAATGCAGCGAGTGCATCCTTCGTGGTCTTTACTGTTGATTTCAATTCCAGTCGCGGCAACTCAGGAAACCGAGCACGCAGAGCCTTGTAGAAGATGAGGCGGTTGGCCCAAATGTAAGCCAGTGTCTTGGCCATATTGTCCACGGCACGCGACCACTCGTCATGTGGGGTGCGAACAAATGTCCAATCTTGCTCCGTCATCCAGCGTTCGACGCGCAGCCCAAATGGTTTCTTTTCTGAACTCGACAGTATGAAAGCCGAAGCCAACTGTACCGGCCAATCCAAGTGACTTTCGAGCGACCGAATGAAGATGTCGTCCGGTGCGAGCCATTCGCGTTGCCGGCCTGCCAGGATATCGCCAAGATCGCGGACCAGATCCGGCAGAAACTGCGTCTTGATAAAGGCGAGATTCTCAGGGCGATTGACCGCCTGCGCATTGGCCATCGTCCGCGATAGCCGCCAGAACTTGACGCGGCGATCAATGAGCGGTTCGTCCCAACGGCTGCGGTCGAACAAAACAAATTCGTTGACGTTCCAGGTAAAGAAGTACTGAACGTTGGCGTTTTCCGCCTTGGCGGCGGCATCTTGCATGAGCTTGTTGTCGAAAGCCGAGCGACCTTCGACGGTGCCGGGCAGTTTCACCTCACCACACAGCACAACCTTGCCGGCAGCATTGAACAATCGCAAGTCCTTACGCTTTCGACTTGCAGCACCAGAGCCAAGTCCTTCGAGCCGCGCTTCGGTAAAGGGGTAAGCCGAAGGATTCTGGTGAATGATGTGATTGATCGACGACGCCATCTGGCCGCAAAAATCGACTTCATGAATCGTGTTGCTAACGTCGGGCATTTGGCACTATTGCTCAGTACGGATCGTGCGGCTGCTTGAGAGGATATGCGTGGTGGCTGATGCGTTCAACCGCTGAGTCGGTCCAGGGCGTGCCATTACGGCGTCACGCCCGGCAACCTCAACACGCTGTATTCCAATGATCTGCTGTCGCACGTCTATTATCCCGACGTGAACGGCGGCACCACCGATCCGAAGCAATTCAACTACTCGTACAACAACCTCGGCCAGCGCGTGCGCCTGCTCGACGCCAACGGCACTGATTAAGGGGACATTCTACTTTAATGGCGTCCATAAGCATAAAGGGGACATTCTACGTTAATGGCGTCCATAAACCAGAATGTCCCCATTTACCTGAATTTTGGCAGCAATTTGCCCTGACGCCGGAAGTCGTTGGGCAAGACATGGCGGCAAGCCCGCCTCACTGGGGTCGGTACGGCAAAACTGACCCCAGCGCAGGAAGCGAGCGAATGGGTTATAGTCCATGGGGGGCGAAAATGCGCATTTCATCTGGAGCGACTGTCCATACCGACGCAGCCCGGCGCGGATGCCGCGCATTTACGCTGATCGAGCTGTTAGTGGTGATTGCCATCATAGCCGTGCTGATCGGTCTACTGCTCCCTGCTGTGCAAAAAGTTCGGGAGGCCGCCAACCGAACTCAATGCGCTAACAATCTTCGCCAACTTGGTCTGGCCGCCAATCAATTCGAAAATGTTCACGGATTTTTTCCACCAGGTGGGATCATTGGCACAAATTGTCCTGAGCTCGGAATATTTGGGGTCAACCCGCAACATGGTGGGTTTGTCTTTTTCCTGCCATACCTTGAACAACAGGCCGTCTATGATCGTTACCAGTTCGACAAGCAATGTCAGGCTCCGGAAAACGACGCGGCGGCTTCAACCATCGTGCCGGCGTTCATTTGCCCTTCACACCCGAGTGGAAAAAGAACTGCTGAACTAGCTGGACCACTCAACGGAAGGGTCAATGCCGGAAGAATCGACTACATCGGCTGGAAGAGCGTTTACAACTTGATGACAACCTTGGGGTTGGTCGATGACATCGGAAATGTTTCGCCTTTCGAATTCTATCGCGGTGTCATGTGGAATTATGGCAGTCCGGCAGCCATAGGTTTCCCGCAGTTGCGATTCCTTTGTCGTGCGACTGATATTCGTGACGGCCTATCGCAGACCATTCTGATCGGCGAACAAGCGGGGTGGCCCTATTTTTATACGCGAAAGGGCATGGTGCAAAATTCTTGGACCGGGATTGCGGAATGGGCATCGCGGCAGTCAAGGGTGTTGAATGGAACCGACTTCGATGGAAACGACTACGGACCATGCGCCGTCAACTGCCATAATGATCGGGGCATGTACAGCTTCCATCGTGGTGGAGCCAACGTAGTCTTCTGTGACGGTTCAGTGGCCTATCTCAATCAAAATGTCCCCCTGCGCATCGTGGCCCGGCTGATTACCCGCAACGGCGGCGAGGTCATCAACCCTGGGGATTATTGAGACCGGGGTGCGAGAAGGCCGAACATGAATGCTCCATTGCTTCGCAGCCGATGCCGTCGAGCGTTCACGCAGATCGAGTTGCTGGTCGTCATCGCCATCATTGCCGTATTGATTGGCCTGTTGCTCCCCGCGGTGCAGAAAGTACGTGAGGCCGCCAATCGGGATTAAGGGGACATTCTACTTTAATGGCGTCCATAAGCATAAAGGGGACATTCTACGTTAATGGCGTCCATAAACCAGAATGTCCCCATTTACCCGCTCAACGGGTCTGTCGTCGCCAAGAACACGGGCAGCAGCGCGCCCGACCTTTCCGGTTCATTCTCCGGCAACTATCTCTTCGTCGGCAACAACGGCGGTGCGACAATTTCGGGGACGAAAAATATCGTCGGCACGCCAGGCACGCCAATTGACCCACGGCTCGACCTCTTGGCCGACTACGGCGGGCCGACGCCAACTCATCGCCTGCATTTTGATACGAACCCGAGTCTGAGCAGCCAGGCCATTGACGCCGGGCAGATCAATAACGCGATCGGCGGGGTTCCGGACGTTGACACCGCAGGCTTCTATGTCCGCAGTGATCAGCGCAACCAGGGCCGCCTGCGCATCTGGTCGCCGCCAGCCATCGCGGAAGACAAACGACACGCCGACATGGGCGCTTACGAATACCAGCCACCGCTGGGCGTTCAGTCATTTGCTGAAGGAACGTCCGATGGCATCACGTATACCGTTGCGGCTCATTCGCGCTTGAATTTCATTGTCGTGACCTTTGATGAGGACGTGACTTTCCCGAACGGCCCGAATGCAGCGATCCAGTTAATGCGCGACGGGCCTAACGCGCCGACCGGATTGCTCCTGACGCCGACCTTTGTTTTCGACGGCCAAAGGAAAGTTGAATTGTCGTTCTTGTTCGTTCAGTCGCAATTCATCGAGAGTGACAACCAATTGGGACATCCTTCGTTAATTGACGGCCGTTACACTTTGACAGTCTTGGGGAACGAAGTGCAGATCGTCAGTACCGGCCAATTCATCGACGGTGCGGCAAATGGCACTGTAGGCAGCCAATTTAACAGCCTCTACGGAAGCGTCTATCGGCTATTCGGCGACAGCAACGACAACCGCAGCGTGGAGACCGCCGATCTCATCCAATTCCGATTGGCAAACGGCGGGTACAATGTGATCTTTGACTTCGATGGCGACGGTACTGTGGGCTTAAGCGACTTCATCCAGTTCCGGCTTCGATTTGGCGGGTCGATTTGACATCGGCATCGTACTCGTGAGCTCTCTTGGGAACGGGTAGCTTTAAGAACCGCTTCGGTTGGGCGTTCTGCTCGACCGAAGCGCCCATTGTGCTATAATATCGTGAGGCTTATATGAGTGATACATCGCGAACAATGGGGCTTAGCAAAGAGAGAATTCGATTCCGTAGGGCCTTCACACTTATCGAGTTGCTAGTAGTAATTGCCATCATAGCCGTGCTGATCGGTCTACTGCTCCCTGCTGTGCAAAAAGTTCGTGAGGCCGCCAACCGAACTCAATGCGCTAACAATCTCCGCCAACTTGGTTTAGCAGCCAATCAATTCGAAAATGTCCACGGCTTTTTCCCCCCGGGCGGCACGAGCGGTGAATGCCTGCCCCTCGGCATACCTACAGGTTTTTTGGGATCGCATGGCTGGCCGAGTTTCCTTCTGCCATTTTTGGAGCAGAAAGCGTCCTACGACCTTTACCACTTCGACAAAGACTGGGGCGCAGTGGAAAACTACGCCGCAGCTACAGCGATTGTACCGGCGTTCCTTTGTCCTTCGGAACCCAGCGGCAAGAAAGTGTCCGTGCGCTCAGGCGGCGTATTGGCGGGCAGGCTCGATTACAACGGGTGGTCGGGCGTGGCCCCTTACATGACAAACTTAGGACTAATCGACGACCTTGGTAATGTCGCCCCATTCAGCGCTTATCGGGGCGTCATGTGGACATTTGGGGCTCCTTCCGGTTCCGGTCTGCCCCCGGAGCGGATTTTCTGTCGCGCGGTCGATGTAAAAGACGGCCTGTCACAGACGATCCTCATTGCCGAACAGGCGGGCTTGCCCCAGGTCTATAACC
Source organism: Gemmataceae bacterium (assembly GCA_031362705.1). GTDB lineage: Bacteria > Planctomycetota > Planctomycetia > Gemmatales > Gemmataceae > JAIBBI01. Next base: position 5,905 of record JANLTA010000197.1, read on the forward strand.
GTCGGGGTCTCGTACCTAATACCTATATTGGCCCGTCAGACTGGTCAGCTCATGGTTCGAACCAATTTGTGGGCACTAAATACGACGGCACAGTCTGGGGATCGTGCGCCATCAATTGTACCAACGGTGGAGCAATCTACGGATTTCATTTGACTGGTGCCAATGTCGTTTTCTGCGATGGGTCGGTGACGTTCATCAATCAAAATGTTCCGGTTCGGATCGTGGCCCGGCTGATTACCCGCAACGGTGGCGAGGTCATCAACCCTGGGGATTATTGAGTCGGGGGCGCACCCATCGACCCACTGTTGGAGCCACTGGCCGACTTCGGCGGAACGACGAAAACTCACAAACTTCATTTCGATGTCAATCCAGCATTGAGAAGCCCCGCCATTGATGCTGACAAACCAGTACAGCCGCCGGCGGCGTACCGGACGTGGAAAGCGCCGGAATGTACGTTCGCACCGATCAGCGCGGCCAGGGTCGGCTTCGCATCTGGGCGCCATCCACCGTCACCGAACCGAATCGCCACGCCGACATCGGCGCTTTCGAGTATCAGCCACCCGTGGGAGTCGAGTCATTCGCCGAAGGAGAATACAACGGTACGACATTTACAGTTGCCGCCCATTCCCGCGTGAACTATATCGTGGTCACCTTTGATGAGGATGTGACTTTTACTGGTGCGGGTGGCGTCGATTCGGCGATTCAACTGACGCAGGACAGTACGGGAACAGCCGTCACACTTCAGCCATCGTTTTTCGATAACTTACGGCGTGTCACATTGACCTTTGCTGTCGGCGGCCCATTCGTTGAGAATGACGATCAACTGGGTCATCCATCGCTCAAGGATGGACGATACACGCTGACCATACTTGGCGGCGAAACGCAAAGTGTCAATACGTCGCAGTTCATCGATGGAGCGGCCAATGGCACCGCCGGCAGCGATTTCAAGAGCCTTGATGGAAGCGTCTACCGCCTGTTCGGCGACAGCAACGACAATCGCAGCGTGGAGACCGCCGATCTCATCCAATTCCGGTTGGCTAACGGAGGAAACATCGACGGCAACACCGTGATCTTTGACTTCGATGGCGACGGTACCGTGAGCTTCAGCGACTTCATCCAGTTCCGGTTGCGGTTTGGCGCGTCGATTTGACAACGTAATCGCGGGCACTCTTGGCAATGGGTGGCCTCACGAACCGCATCGATCGAGCGTTCCGCTCGACCGATGCGCCCATTGTGCTATGATATCGTGAGGGACATATGAGCGATTCATTGCGAACCAAGAGACTTGACAAGGAAACAACCCGTTTCCGTCGGGCCTTCACGCTTATCGAGTTGCTTGTCGTGATTGCCATTATCGCGGTTCTGATTGGGTTGTTGCTTCCAGCAGTGCAGAAAGTACGTGAGGCTGCCAATCGTTCAACCTGCATGAACAATCTTCGCCAGCTTGGGCTTGCGGCCAATCAATTCCAGAATGCGCAAGGCTTTTTTCCACCAGGTGGAGTTATCGGCAGTTGCCCACCGTTAGGAATACCATCGAAGAAAAGGGGTCATTCAACATTGGGTAAAGGGGTCGGGAGTCTTTGATGGACGGCTTTGAAAAGACTCCCGACCCCTTTATCATCCGATTCCTCTAATATCTACGTGGGATTTCAAGGTCAGTGGTATAGAAGACCCGAGACATCGCCAAGGCCAGGCTGTAAGAAACCGTGACGGAGCCCGCACGATGAATCGACGCCTTGTCCTGCTGGCAATAGTTGCGTTGCTCGTGATCGGGTCGGTCATCCCATTCTGGATGTTCGTATTGCATCCAATAAGAGTTCATAGGCCTTTAGAGAGGACGATAAGAAATGACATCGTCGGGCTTTTATCAAGACGACCTACAAGTGTCCCAAAGGGTCAATGGGAGTTTATGGTCGGCTGGACACTAAACCTTCATGGCAACTGTGCCAGCGATCCGTTAAACGTCAAACTTGACAAGATGGCGGCGTTTTCCGATGAACTTCGACGAAGAACGGATGCTGAGTTCGCTGTTGATATAATCGACTGGATTTGGAATGAGTATGGGGCGTTTACCACAAATGGAGTTCAGTACTCCGACAAATATCGCCCAACGCGCTCGCCAGAACTGTTGCAAGCACAGGAAGGATGTTTTGGCCTTACGGTAATAGATCAAGGGAAGGGGGGAAATAGGGGGAAATAGGGGTCGTGAGTCGGTGATTAAATGTCTCCAACCAGGTCAAGCGCGCCTTCAATGGCTTCGGGCAGTTGATCGTCGAGCAACAGCGGTCCACCGGCGCGGTGAGTTCCACCACGCCCGGCGTGCTGTATGCTTACAGTGAGACGGACGGTGGCTTGACCAACCACAGCCGGATCCTGTCGATGACGTATCCGACCGATCCGAACAACGTCACCGGTCGCGTTTTGTATTTTGACTACGACGACGCGGACCAACCGATCAGTCGGGTGACAAAGCTGGCGGACGGCGCGCGGATCGAATTCTACAGCTACCTTGGCCTCGGGACCGTCGTCGAGCGCAGGTACAATGACGACATGGTGCGGCAAAGCTACATCAAGCTGTCCGGCGAAGACAACGGCGATGCCGGCGACCAATACGCCGGACTGGACCGGTTCGGCCGCGTCGTGCGGCAGCGCTGGCTAGACGACGCCGACGAGGGAAAAGGGGTCATTCAACATTGATTGGCGCCTTTGGGGAAAAGGGGTCATTCAACATTGATTGGCGCCTCTGACTGCGGCTATTGTGCCCGGTCACATCGGCGTCTTGTGCCATTGTTTTTCAATCTCAGTAGCCTGACGTGGATGCGGCGGCGTGGAAGTCTGTCTTGCGATGCGATGTCCGCGGCCAAGGTGCGACGCCAAAAGAATCCGCAACCGACCTATTGATTTTTCTTTTTGTGTAGTATACACTTGTATTGTATCAGCAACATGCTGATGCACTGCGATGTTCTCGCCAGGCTTGGTACCAGAATGACGGGAACATTGATCGCGCGAATGCATGGGCCGATGCGCCGCGCGATTCATTTCTGGTTCCCCTCCTTTTTAGGGAGGAGTTAGGGGAGGGTGATGCGCAAACCCTCCCCTGGCCCCTCCCTTCGAGGGAGGGGAATAATAGCTAAACCTCCCCTGGCCCTCCCTGCGGGGGCAGGGAGGCAGAGGAGATCGGCCGGTAGTGAAAGGTGATGCGGCGGGGCGGTAATGACCAGGCTCTGAGTCGCTTAATCCTCCACTCCTACCAC
>JANLTA010000256.1:0-4159 GCA_031362705.1 Gemmataceae bacterium
CATCTCGCCAATTTCATCAAGGAAGATCGTTCCACCATCCGCGAGAGCTAGCAAGCCCGTCCTGGCTTCGCCGGCCCCCGTGAATGCTCCACGGACATGGCCAAACAACTCGCTTTCGACGAGGCCCGGATTCAGTGCCGCGGCGTGAACGGTTAGAAATGGGCCGGCCGAGCGCCGGCTATGGAGGTGCAAAGCCCGGGCGACAAGTTCTTTTCCCGTCCCGCTCTCGCCGGTAATCAACACGCTTGCCGGGTATTCGGCAACCATCGCGATCAGCTTGAAGACCTGTTGCATGGCGACAGAATGGCCTACGATTTCGTCGCCACCAAACTCAGTTGCGCCATTGTTGATTGGTGTGGGCGCAAAATGTGTGGCCGAGGCCGCTGCCCGAATCGCGTGATCGAGATCAAATGGCTTAATCAAGTAGTCGAAAGCGCCATTTTGCATGGCGGACACAGCGGTCGGAAGATCGCCGTACGCTGTCATGATAATCACGGGCAATTCCGGCGTTGCGTCGCGCAAGCGACGTAACGCCGTGAGGCCATCGATTCCGGGCAACCGCCCGAACAGAAAAAGGATGCACAATCAACGTTCGAACCGAAGTCCGGCCCGGGTGAGGGGCAGGCTTTCCTGAAGCAATTCGTCGGCGATTGGAACGTGGCCAAGGCGTTTTACCCGCGCGGCGGGGGCGAACCATCACGAGCGAAAGGCGAATGCAAGCAAACTCTGATTCATGCCGGTCGGTTCCTGCAGTCCGATTTTGTTTTCGGCGAAAGCGACGCCAAGACGACGGGCATGGGCCTGATCGGCTTTGAACCAGCAACCGGCAAGTTCACCAGCGTGTGGACCGACTCCCGGCAAACGCGGATGTCCTTCCGTCAGGCTCAGGACAAGTTCGACGGCAAACAGATCGTGCTGTTCGGTAAGGGGCTCGGAGATGAGAAACAGCGCGAATCGAAAACCGTCACTGTGTTGGAAGACAACGCCCAGAAGATCGTCCACCGCCAATATGGTGCCGGCCCCGATGGGCAGAAGCGATTGGTCATGGAGTTAATCTTGACGCGGAAACCGGCGGCAGGTTCTACCAAATAGGTGTTGACGTTCGCTCCGGCGAGCTGGGAAAAATGCGCAAAACATGCTTTACATCCTGCGGCTGACCCCCCCCATAACATGACAAAACCGTAATGTATCTCAAGGCCGCGGTACCTTAACCTTTATTGGAGACTTACCCATGGTGGTTGTTTCACCCCGTCGATTGCGCGCTCGTCGCGGATTGACCCTGATGGAATTGGTCGTAGTCCTTGTCATTCTGATCGCCTTGGCCGGCATCCTCATCCCGCTTTTGCCGAGCATGCTTGGCCGCGCTGAAACCGCCAGCGGTGCGACCAGCCAGACGGAAATCGTTAAATGGATTCAGACGTATGAACAGCTCAGGTTCCAGTATCCTCAAGATTGGGATTCCCTTACTGACGCCAGCGGGACCTTTCTACAGACGGGATTTGTTCGCGGCGGCGGCGAGGTGATATCCGACTCCGGTGGCCTTTCAGCTGCGGAAGCTGGTGCATTGATCGGTGCGGGGATTGGCCGCTTGCAAGCAATGACGGCCACCCCTGCAAACAAGACATTTGATCCATATGGCAATGCTGACTACGACCTTAATAAAATTACTCCCGCCGCAGCCACAAAATTCGTGATCCTGGACGTAACCGGACAAAAAAGACTCGGTTTGGCGCGCAACGGAACTGCAGACGCAGGAAAATTTGTGGTATTCGGTTTTGGCAATCGCGCGTCGATAATTGGCAAGACGACATCGAACGCGCCCGTCGTATTTCGCGATGATGGCAATAAGTCGCCGGATAAGGTCTACTGCCGCTATGGTGTGGTGTTCCAAGTGTCAATCAATGATGGCGTCAAGGTGACTCCTCTTGATCGGGCCCGATTCGTTGGTGTTTGCAATTTCAAAGGTGACCATATTGCGACATCAGACGAAGATCTCGAAGAGTTCTACGACCTCAACCGCGGTGGGTCGTGATACGCAGCAGCGAATTGATCAGGTATATTTGTTAATCGAGAAACCCCCTGTCGTCCGCTTCAACGGTGTCGGCTCGTCGTCGGCATTGGGGCGCCAGGGGGCTACTATCTAAGACGGGACGGAGTTGAGCATGCGTGGTCATCATATGAGTTGAAAAGGCCTGACGCTGACCGAATTGGTGGTCGTCTTGGTCATTCTGGTCGCGCTGGCCGGCATCTCCATGCCCTTATTCACGGGTGTGCGCGACGAGGCCATTGAAAATGCGACCAAGGCGAGCTTACACAATCTCCGGGATATGATTGTCGTGCGCTACTACAACGACATGAAGGGCGTGGCGATTGTTAGGAATGACGTGACTACGGCCGGTAGTACGACGGTGGACAACGATACTGGGGTGCCCAATTCGCTGCGCGATCTGGTCATCAAGCCGCTCGGCGCACCTGATTACGATCCGGTCTCTCGTCTTGGCTGGCGTGGCCCCTATCTTCAGCCGACCGCCGGCAAGTTTGATTTCGCCCGCCTCGACGTGAGTTTCCAGCCATATGGTGTTCAGGATGAAGTGGCATTTTATGATGGCTGGGGTTTCCCGGTTGTACTGCAATGGCCCTCCACAACGGATAATCTGAGTCTGCGGTCGCAATATGTTCGACTCATTTCAGCTGGGCAACCCAAGGCCATCCAAGTCAGCGGCGTGCCCCAATTGCGATCATTTATTGACACGCGGCGTGATAGCTTGATGCCGACAAAGCCGATAACGAGTAACCTTAGCCTGGCCGATGAACGTGGCGACGATCGAATCATGTTTCTGCTTTCTCAAGACCTGTATCCATGATGACCGAGTTCATGAATTCGCAATATCACGCACGCCATCACCGGCGAAGCGGGTTCACGCTGATCGAGCTGTCCGTTGTATTGGCCATTCTGGCCATCATGACCGCGGTCGCGATGACGGCTCTGGAATCGCAAATTGATCAAGCGCGTTTTGATGTCACTCAGCGATCACTTGAAGAGATCGATACGGCTATGCTCGGGCCGATGAGCAGTGCGAGTTCGGCCGACTCACGTGGGTTCACCGGGTTTGTCGCCGACATCGGCCGACCGGTGATGACGGTGGGAAATGACCCGAACAGCGGTGTGCAACTGGCGGAGCTGTGGAGCAACCCGCGCAACTTACGTTTGCACAGCCGTGTTGCGACCAGCGATCCCAATATTGTGATTTACTCCGGCTGGCGTGGCCCGTACCTGCGGCTGCCGACAACTTTCGGCGCGTCGTCCAAGTTGCTGGATGGCTTTGGTAAGTCGTTTCGCGCCTTGGCGGCGGACGATGTAACTGTCTTGGCTGCCGACCAAATGATTGCGCGCTTGCGCTCGGATGGTGCGACGACTGCGCCCTACAACGCGCCTTTGTTCACGGGCCGGTCGGTCAAGGACTGGACGGGCGCAGTAAGTGGGTCGATCGTAGACAGCACTCCTGCCACGTCAGGTACACTCGGTGCAACATTGCCCACCGAAGTCCGGCTTTTTGTGCCGACGGCCTCAGTGGTGTCCGGCGTTCTTGAATTCGTCCGCACGTTTGATGTCGATGGCACGGATACATCGGGAACGACCGGCGCAGCGTTGACCGGTTTTCAGTTTCAGTTCCCGGACCCTGTTCATTACACGGCTGAAGTAAATGTTGGTATTGGCATCGGCCCGAAAGTGTTGAAGATATCGCAGGCGGGCAAGCCGCCGGTGGTGATTCACTTCTGGTTGCCGGCCGGCGGCTATTCGTTGACCGAACGAGTGGACTTGCACTAGCAGGCTGCTGAAGAACCCCATTGAAATCCGGGCGCGATCGCGCTAATCTTTCGTCAACCGACGGCAGGGAGAGCGATCATGCGTGGTCAAGCCGAAGATCAATCGCCATTGTTTCACGTGTTCAGCGTCGAAGACCGCATTCGGAAGGACCATCCGCTGCGCGACATCAAGCGTCGCGTCGATGGCATCCTGGAGGGCTTGTCGCCGCAGTTTGCCAAGGCTTACAGTCGGACTGGCCGGCCGAGCGTGCCACCGGAACGCCTTCTCAAAGCCTTGTTGTTTATGGTGTTGTACTCGGTGCGAAGCTAACGCCAGCTTTGCGAACGCCTG
>JANLTA010000762.1:0-3565 GCA_031362705.1 Gemmataceae bacterium
ATCCGACATCAATAGCCATGTTTGCACCTTCGCCTAGGCCGGCAAGTGCGACTCGGTCGGTGTCGACATTGACAAAACGTTTCACGTCACGCAGACATTCGATAACGGCCGCATGTTCTGACACTTGGTATTCGTAGGCGCTCTTAGAAGTTGCCCAATCAACAATTGCCAGAACATAACCATGCGAAAGTGCCCCATCCGCCCACGGCTTGTATGCATCTTCCAAGCTCTGTCCGGCATTGGGCAATGCAAGCAACATTGGATAAGCGCGATTCGGGTTGTACTCGGCCGGCAACTGCAAGCGATAACGAACCGGCGGTTGACCGCTAAAGGCATTGCGCGTCTGCCGGTCGCTCGGTACACCCGGCGGTGGCACCGGCTCCGATTCGGGTGGCGGCAACAGCGTAATCGCTCTGGCAATTTCGTCGATGGTCAGACCGGCCGTACGTTCCAAGTCCGCCGTCTTGCGGGCGCGGTCAATCGGCACTCCTGTGCGCTGAATCTCCAATATCTGCTCTCGAACTGACCATAATCGATCCGCACTGGCGATGGAGGCTTCGGCGGCGACCGGCCCCAACACCCACCCTGTGACGGCCGACGCCAACACTTGATCGAGCGTGTACTGGGTTGGTCGACTGTTGTTACGATCCGATTCAATTTGGCGACCCAGCGCTGTGAATGGTTCCAGGCGATCAAGAGTATCGAAGTTCAACTCCTGGCAAATGGTCGGCATCGCTTCCCCGACGAAGTCAACGGGGGGGCCGACCACGTCCTGATAACAAATCGCCAAGGCACGCCGCGTCTGGTCGAGTTTCGTTTGCAGCGCATCGTAGCGCGATTTCAGATTGGCTGCGTCGGTCTGCAGTGCTGCGGGCAAGTCGGCAACGACAAGCTGTTTCAACAATTCCTGCACACTGAAGTGCCGCCCGACCTTGGCGGCCAACTCGGCATCTTGCATGATGCGTTGCTGCGTCAGTTGTCGAAGTCCGGTTTCGGCCGTAGTCGTCTTTTGCGCTTGGTCAGGAAATACCCGCTTAATGTCGTCCAACTCACGGCGTGCATCGTCGAGCCAGCCAGCCTGTGTGCAGAAGCGAAAGAGCTTGAACCTTTTCTCGAATTCCGGCGCACCCTTTTCTTTGATGTCAGGATGGGTGCGAACCAATGGCAGCACCACAGCTGGACCAAATTCGCTCGTCATGTAGTTGAGGGTCCATTTGTATTCAATGCACTCCACTCGCACGAAGTACGGGGACAACATCGAGATCTTTTGCCTGACCTTATTAGTCTCTATCTTGAATCGATTTGCCGGGTTGATGGGGACGCCGGGCTGAGCGAACTTCGCCATGTCGACTCGTGTGGTCACACGAACGCTTCGCTCCCATTTGTCATTGAATGGCATGATATCGCCGATGCTGGCCTCGGCTGGCAGTGCCTGACCTGTGCGCGGAACTGGCATTTGTAGAATGATGTGGCCGTCATAGATGTTAGTGTCTTTGTCCGGATCATTGGCGACGTTGCGCTGGCTGAACAATGTGTAGCGGACACGATCATCGACAATGAAGCATGGCGAGTTCTTGACAATGGGGATCGGCTGGCCCGTGGCTGGGTCCACGATGAGTTCCATCTGCCGCGTGACTTTGCCATGCAATGCAAAACCGTCAGTCATGTACACGACATCTGCGACGGCGGGTAGCGTCAAACTGGCCGCGACAATAATCACGGCCATCACACCGAATCGAATCGTCATCGTGGCATCCTCTCCGCGGTTCGCTCGCCGCCTGGAGTCGTTATACTCCGCCCCCCCAGCCCTGCCCCGTTGGTATCGGCATGGAGAAATGGCTCGCCACACCGGAAACGCATTGAACCTGGGCGACTTGTTCGCCACAATCAAAAAAAGACGCTGGAGGTGAGCGATGCCGGTCCGATTCCGCTGCGTGTACTGCAATCAACTGCTGGGAATATCAAGCCGCAAGGCTGGCACGGTGGTGCGCTGTACCAATTGCGAGGGGCAAATTATTGTCCCCGACGCCGAACCCGCCCTTCAACTTGCCGGCGGCGAACGAAAAACAGTGCCGGGCAAGGAACAAACGCCCCTCCCCAACGACCTATTTGAACGCAACGACTTAGACGAATTGTTCAAGCCATTCGATTTCGACAAACCAACACCGGCCGCCATAGCGGAAGGTACCACCCCCCCTGCCCTGCCCCGGCCAGCACCACTGGCGAGCCTAGCTCCAAGCGACGCATCGTTGTTTCGCGGGTGGCAATGGGTTGGTCGCTTACGGCCGTAGTGACGTTCGTCGCAGGTTACTTTGTCGGCCGAGCGTCAATGCTCGGACCGTGAGAGATTCGTAGGGCGGCAGAAACTAGTTGGGCGATGGCCCACCTTCACGGAGCCTTGTGCGAAGGTAGCGGGCACGGGCGGCGTTGCGCTCCTCGCCATCGAGTTGTGTGCCCATCAGTTTCTGCAAATGGGCAGGTTGGGTGTGCAGGAACAAGTCATTCACCAGCGTAATCGGCACATCGGCGACCAGACCCACATTCACGCCAAGGCGAACACTGGAAAGCAATTCCATCGTCTCTTCACTGGTCATCATCGTCGCCGATTGCAATGTGCCCAGTGCTCGGGCCACCCGGTCCTGAATGGCTTGCTTGGTATCGCGGAGAATCAAGGTACGCGCCTGGCGCTCGTACTCAATGATCTGGCGATTGACCTCCCGAATCTCGGTCAGAGCGGCCGACTCGCTTTTGCCCAGCGTGACTTGATTGGAGATCTGGTAAAAGTCGCCACTAGCCCGGCTGCCTTCGCCATAGAGTCCGCGAACAACGAGATTAATTTTCTGCAGCGCCCGAAAGACCTTTTCGATCTGTTTCGTCAAGCCGAGCGCAGGTAGATGAAGCATCACACTGGCCCGCATTCCGGTGCCGACATTGGTCGGGCAAGCGGTCAGATAGCCAAATTCATCGCTGAAGGCATAGTCGATGACCTGCTCAAGTTGGTCATCCATCGCGTCAATGTCTTGCCAAGCTTCATCAAGAGCCAAGCCACTGCGCATGACCTGAATGCGCAGGTGGTCCTCCTCGTTGATCATCAGGCTGATCGATTCGCGCGAGTCCACGGCCACCGCTCGCGGCCCTTCGGCGCTTGCGAGTTCCCGGCTAATGAGTTGGCGCTCAACGAGGAATTGCCGATCCAGCTGACTCAATTTGGCGACGTTCATGTATTGCAACGGTGGCGCGCGCTCAAGCCGAGCAAGTCGCTCACGGACCATGTGCTCAATTTCAGTTTTCTGCTGCGAACTCGCGCGACATGTGAACGGAAATGCGGCATGGTTACGTGCCAGGCGAATGCGTGTCGATACGACTACGTCGGACTCCGGGCCGTTGCCGCGCAGCCATTCGCCCGTCGATTGCACCATATTATCCGGGTTCATTCGCCGTCACTTTCTTCCTGATCAAATCACGTAGCCGGGCGGCTTCCTCAAACGCTTCGACCTGAACAGCCTGTCGCAGTTGTTGACGTAGGTCGAGCAATTCCGTCTCATGGCCTTCAGGCTTGCGACGG
>JANLTA010000205.1:0-4216 GCA_031362705.1 Gemmataceae bacterium
GCTTTGACTAGTCGGCATCCAATATCAACTTTCGGGGATCCCGGTATCGGATCATCGCCACAAACACCGACGTATCGATTGCGATTCGTAACGGATAGCTCTTCATCGTCTACAAGAATGATACCGCCGATGCCAAGCAGCGAGAGTTGTTGAACGACGTGTGATCCAACGCCCCCAACCCCTACCACCGCCACGTTAGCTCGTTTTAGTTTTCGCTGACCTTCAATTCCGAATAGGCGAATATTCCTGTCAAAGCGTGTATCGATGTCGATCATTACCATAGCCTCAATGAGGAATCGGACGGCTTCAAATGTCGATCGCCCACAACAATCGCTTCAAGTCTTTCAGGGTGCCGTATGTCGTCCGCCCAGACCAAAGCATCGAAGCTCTGTCGAGCAACAACGACTGCAGCATATGGCTTGCCTCGAAGTCGCCACAGCATGTGCGGCACCGTTTCCCGCAGCCCGCTGATATCGAGTAGCGAAAACACGGCATGCGCAGAAAATGGATGAGAATGCAGCTCCACGAGACATGCATTTTCGTCGTGTGCGCGCTTTATCAGCCTCGCGCGTCCATCATCTGAAAGCTCCAGATAGTCAGTAGATTGAGCCACAAGATCGCTTCGATCGCACAGGTGGCAGCCCATAGCGCTGATAATTTGCTCTTCAGAGTTGTAGTGACCAAATAAGAATGCAGCCGACTCCGCGCATTCGGCAGACGGCAATAGGTGCGAAGTGACAGTTGCCCAATTTTGTTCGTCAATAAGCAGTCTCATTTTGGGCCGTCCAGAAGTCTCGCGGCAAAACTTCGTGCCCACGCCCAGAGATTCGAACCAGACAGCAAATCACCAGTCCCGAACCATCCTTCGGGTGACCAAGAAAAGAATGTCCAGCTGCCCGGAAATGGAGGTGGGGCCGCCGCACTAGTTCCGCTGAATGGTTGGCCTTCGAAGAGCAGGTCGGTTGCAGCGAAGAAACCGTATGGCTCGATCCCCGGATATCCGGGTTTCAAACCAAAACACACGGAAGCAAGACTTGGCGTACATTTCGCAGGGGTCGGATAGCGCGGAATCAAAAACCAATCGCCGCATTCGCGGTACTCGACATCGCCACCGTAGTGTCTCCGAAGAAGCGCAAGTTCCTCAGCGAGGCGTTCACGCATTCTCAGCCTCGCTTCCAGCGGATTCGCTTGCCAAATCCCAGTCCGGGCCTGAGTTGAACGACTTGATCTGGCGCAAGCGTCACTTCGTTGTTGTCGCGATCGACCACCATGACCCCCTGCGCAGGATCCCACCCGCCTAGTCGCGCGATTTCCTCGGTGGTGATTTGTCCACTGTGCCAAGGGATCACCCTTCCTTCGATTTCGAGCGGATACTCGGTTTCTTTTCGATCTTCTCCTTGATGAATGACCTGCATGTGAGCCTCCAAGCTGTCGCCGACACGTATGTGTATATCGGACGTATTTGTCTGAAATAGTAGACAATTGCTCTTCTGTCAAGTAGATCAGATAAAAGTATCTGATTGACACGACATGCTTTGTGAGCTATGGTAAAAAAGTATTTGGAATCAATAGTTTGAATGACAATTGCCAAAAAAATCGCTGCCCTTAGGAAGCGGAGTAAACAATCTTTGCAGGGCGTAGCCGACGCTGTGGGGGCATCGCGCGCTCACATTTGGGAGGTTGAGACAGGCCGAACAAAAAATCCGTCAATCGACCTGGTTCGGCGATTGGCGGACCATTTCAATGTGAGCGTCGGCTGGTTGGTGGGAGAGATTCCCGACGAAACAATTGATCCCCATGGAGTTGCTCTCTACCGCGCACTTCAAACGCTTTCGCCAGAGAACCGACAACATTTACAAGCCATTATTGACTCAATGCGAAAAACTGAAGGATGATCCGCAGAATTTGATTCTGCAGTTCGTCCCGCGAGCCTTTCAAGGTGCGACCCTTCCTCCCATTTTCAGGGTTCAAACCACACTTGTCGATTTCCGATCGAAAGTGCGCCCAAAAATACGTCTCAGAATTGGAGTCTGCACGTGCCGACTGATGAAAAGAAAGTGCCCGCAACTCTGACTGAGTTTGAGGCCAAGGTCGCACTTTGGGTCGGATCCAAGGAGGGCCAAGAAACGCTTATCGAGACAACAGCGGAAGCAAAGGCCGCTGCCGAATTTGTCCGCGAAGAAGCAAAAATCGATCCTGATCGTTTGCGTCGTCCAGTGACTCACTAACTTCGCGTTCTACAGGGAAAATTTGGATGTCCGTGTACCGGGTCGAGGAGTACAGCAAATCCCGATTCGGTGAACTCCTGAATGAGTACAGTCACGATGCACGCGGTTACAGCGAAAAAAAATCTCACCTCTTATATCTCGATCAGTATCTCCAGCATATCGGCACACGGACGATTCTGGTGGAGCAACCCTACACAGACCGAGACTACATCGAGGACTACGCAGCGTATTATGCACGATGTCACGCAAGCTACAGTCGGCACTGCGCGCGCTTCCATTTCTTCAAAGAGAAAGTCGAACCGAGCGACATCGAACTTCTGGTCGCAGGGGACGCGAGCATAGTCAAACGGCTACAGGTTTCTTACCTTGGCTTTATGGTGGTAAAGCCCCTGCCATCGACCATCGTTGGTCGAACCTGTCTTGCCACGTACGGGAGCGACAAGGGTAAGCGTTTTTTCGTAACACGAGAATACAAGGCGCACGTGTTGGGGATTGAATTAATTGTGCAGTCGCTCGCGTTTCAAGAACAAGACGTTGATGTCGCGGCTTGCGCAACGAGCGCGCTTTGGTCGGTCTTTCACTCGACCGGACTCTCATTTCAACGACCGATTCCATCGCCAGCGGAAATAACAAAAGCGGCGACCGCAAACGTTCGGTATGTTGATCGGTCACTTCCGGCGATGAATGGCCTGAGCGCAGAACAGATGAGCGACGCTATCCGTAGTGTCGGTTTAGAACCGCTTCAAATAAATGCCGAGAATCCGCTGTTGCTGAAGGCAGCTGCGCGCGCATATTTACTGGCCGGGATCCCATGCCTCCTTCTGGGTGCACTGGTGCGCGGGACGGGAATAAATAAAAAAGAAATTGGGTTGCACGCAGTCGCAGTTACTGGGTTCGGCGCACCTGATCCAAGTACCGCAATCTCACCATTCGGTAGTTCTGGGCTGCTACTTGCGGCGTCCTGTATCGAAAAATTCTATGTGCATGATGATGGAATTGGCCCTTTTGCACGGATGGAATTTACCTCAGCCACCCCGTCCCAAATGACAACCTCCTGGGGACATCACACCGGCACTTCCGGGCAGACGTTCTTCGAGCCTCAAGTGCTACTGATCCCCGTCTATCACAAAATTCGCGTCCCAATCGATTCCACAATTGCAACCGTCGCCGCCTTCGACACTTGGATTGAGGCTATCCGCACATCGGGATTGGTACCGATTCCAGATCGAATTAACTGGGATATCAGCCTAATCGACAACGCAAAACTAAAGGCAGAGATTTTCACAGACTTGCAAACTAATCAGGTACTTCGCGCCGAAGTCTTAAAGAAAGATTTGCCACACTACATGTGGCGAGTTGTGTCCCGGGCCAAGGATAAGAACTTGTTCGAGCTGTTCTTCGATGCGACCGACCTGCTTCAGGGCGGTCAGTTCATCGGCGGGCTATCACATGACAAGGCTGCGAACTCAACTCTCGGCGCGTTCTTCGGCCAGCCCGCGTTCGCAGCGTTCCTGAAATCAACCAGTGTCAGAGCACTTGAAGATACTGCGACTTGGTTCGCGACAAATCGAAACATATTCTGACTCCTGAGATCTCGCACACCGCCGGATCCTTGCTTTCTCCCAAATCGGAGATGTGGAGTCAGATTGGACTCCCCCTCACCCCAAAAACCGCTCCCGCATCCCCTTGCGGAACGCCTCCACGCCCACCGCCAACCGTTGCGCGTAGGTTGCCTTCGCGTCCTCGCCGGCGACGAAGGTGACCCGCTCGCTCTCGTCCGTCGCGGCCTGAAACACCGCCTCGGCGATCTGCTCCGCACTTGAGCCGCTCTTGCGGCGCTCCGGGTCCATGAAGGCGGCCATCACCTTGGTCAGCGCCGCCGCATAGGCCGGGTGCAGCGTGAACACGATCGAGCGGGTGGAGAAATCCGTCGCGATGCCGCCGGGCGCCACCGTCTTCACGCGAATGCCGAGCGGCGCCAGCTCGTA
>JANLTA010000806.1:0-1842 GCA_031362705.1 Gemmataceae bacterium
ACTGAGTTGATTGCTACATGGTCAGGAAGTTCTCTAACTCAGCAACGCCTGCACTTAACACGCCATGCATCAACTGAGTTGATTGCTACTGCTGGTACTGCTTGAAGCTGCCATAGCGTTTCCGGTCAACTGCGGTCTCGCGCGCCTCCTGATTGCCGACACTTAAACCCGAAAAAGCAACCACTCAAGATATGCAACCTGAGATGAGTGGTCAGGCCGAAGCGGGACCCAGTTTCGATAGTTAAGGTGCCCGCTCAAATGGAGTGACGGCGTGAATCCAAGGCTACCGAGTGCGAAACCAAACAGCGATACAGCAGCGGGCAACGGAACAACGGTTGCCTCGTTGCTGATGCCCGTGCTGACGATCACCGAGTAATCCGGATTAAGCAAGAGAAACTCCGGATCGATGAAAATGAAGGGATCGCCAAAAGCGTCCGCAGACCCAAATCCAGGATTCAAATCACCCACAAAAATGTCTGCGTGGCTACTGATGAGAACGTGTCCACTGGTGGCGAATACGCTGTCATTTGGGGTTGGGAACAAGAAGACCCGGATGGGCTCGCTGAAATTCTTGGTAAAAACTTCCTCAATACTGTCGGTGCGGAGATTCCCCGCGAACACAGAGCGTGGAAAAATATTGAATTTGCCAGCGGCATCCCTTGCGGAGATCACTAGGTCAACGCTGGCCGCCACGGATACCTTGCCAGGGCCGAGGTCGAAACCTTCGAATGTGCCGGGCACGCTGACATTAGCGCGTAAGCTAGGTTTCGCCAGCAACGGAATAGGGGTATCGGATGTCGGGCCGAGCACTGCAAAATCATAATTAACAGTCGAGGACGCTCGATTTACCTTCCCAGCCCCCGACGCTGCGTGTGCCGACGCCGTGGCGCTTCCCAATACGGAGCCAAGAACAGAACTTCCGGAAGCCGTAGCAGTTAGGGGAGGTAGCCTGATTGTTCCAGAGCTAAAACTTGTATTGATGACTCCGTCGATTCTGAGCGCGGTGGCGAATGTGGGGAGACCAAGGATTGGGGTTGCGCTTGCTACATTGGTTTGAAGCATTGCCGCGACGATGACGGCGGGGATGCCCAGAACACGAGACGATAACCAAGCTCCAGGGAGCCTGGTTAACGACGCGGGTCTTGTTTTCTTGCAATAGGTCGACGAGGCATCAAGTGACATCTCTAGGCTCTCCGGTGGTGACGGCTATATAGAGCAGCACTATTCGTACCACTATCCTTTCAAGTGTTAAATTGCCCTTACTACTCATAGTCTTAAATATTTGACCATTCCATTGGTGCGGGACGCACGCTTCGCAGTGTAAAGAAATATGACAACCACCTGCGGCTCGATTCGAAGTCCTTGGAGACCAACCGCCAACGAATCTCCCATAGAGACAAATGGTTACAGTAATGCAGGGTCAATGACTACGCTGCACGCCGCAAACTTCAGCCAAAACATCGTAAAGATTTCTGACAACCGACAATTGGCTGAGGACGTATAGGAAACATAACCGCCTGTTTCAAGAAATCGAGTCCCGCTGGCGTTGAAATCGAACTCGGTGAGCAGGCACGACTGTGGTGGATTGCTGCCGTTTACCCCGACAATCCAAGGCGCGACGGTGAAGACGCCACGCTGAGGGGCTGAGGGTGTTTCGTGCCGCGAAATGTCGACCGTTTGGGCCGCTCTGGGCGCGAGCGACCTCGAGCCGAGTGTCAGGCCAGCCTCGCGTCCGTGTGTTAGAAAGGGGCGCTACCGACAGCCTGGTTCCTTCAGGCCCAGTATTTCTTGTTGCGGCGGCGCGCGGGCGAAGGGTCTGGACACGGGCGTCGCGACCTCGGC
>JANLTA010000814.1:0-2304 GCA_031362705.1 Gemmataceae bacterium
CGCGCCCGGCTCATGCGCTGCCGCGGTGGTCTCAACTTCGAAGTCGCTATCACTCGGGCCATTGATAATGGTTCATCGGTATTGTGACAACGGCACTCATCGTGACTTGTTACCTATGATCTTGTGTGACGCCGCCGTATACTCGCAGAAGGTATGTATCATTGCGAGATCGCTGTATGAAATTACGATTGCAGCTGGCCGGATTGATCGCGGGCGTCATTTTCGCTTTTTCAGCGGCCGCTCAACAAGACCCGAGTGCCTTGACTACCAAGTTTCGCGCGGAGCGGCAGGCGGCGGTTGAAAGCGGGGCCAGTCGCATTATGCCGGCGTTTCCCATGGAACGGGCTGATCAATTCGCGCGGCGCGGTGAACAGGCGTTGCAAGCCGGGCGAACGGCCGACGCACTTCGTTACTTTCGCGAAGCGCGGTGGCGATTGCCGCCGATGCTGCCGGTGCCGATCCCACATCTGGCACGTTTGCTTGGCAGCCCGCGCTTGAAACATGGTGAATGGGCTTCCGCCGTGGCCTGGAATGCGGATGGCTCGCTCATTGCCAGTGCCGGGCGCGATGCGCGGGTTCGTGTTTGGGACATGAACAACGGGCGCTTAATCCGCGACTATGCCGGCCACACGGAATGGGTCAAAGCTGTCGCCTTCTTGCCGAGCGGCAAGGTCATCTCGGCGGGCGGCAAAGAGATTCGCATCTGGGATGTTGGCACGGGTGCGGATGTCAAGACAATCACTTCCACGGCGGGGAATGTCAAATCATTGGCAGTGCAACCCACCGGCAATCAAGTTGCGGCCAGCGGCGAGGATCGGTCGGTTCATGTTTGGGACATTGAGAGCGGCAAAGAGGCGTACGCGCTGGGACCTTTCAACGCCGCGGCGGAACACGTGACATGGAGCGCAAACGGCAACATGGTGGCCGCCGTGGCCGGCGATGGTGGGTTGGCGGTTTGGGATGTGGGCCCTGGCCGCAAGAAACTGCTAGACCTGAAGATCACGAACGGTGCCGCCGGTTATGGGGTGCGCATTTCGCCCGACGGCAAATCCGTCGCGGCGTGTGGTGAGAAGATCGCACGCATCTACGCGCTGGTCGGCGGTGACAAGGCCGAGTCGGCCGGTACGACCCGACGAGAGTATGTTGGTGCCGGTGCTCACACCGATATGGTGACGTGCCTTGCTTACAGTCCGGACGGGAAAACGCTGGCGACGGCCAGTCGTGACAAAAGTATTCGGCTCTGGGATGTCGGCACCGGCCAACGACTGCGCACTTTGCTGGGGCACACCGAAAAGGTAAATGACATCGAGTTTTCGCCGGACGGCAATCAACTCGTTTCGGTTGCGGACGATCAGACGGTGCGACTTTGGGACTTGGCACCGACTTCGCCCTCGGCACTATTCACCGGCCATAAAGGCCCGGTTTGGACCACAGCGATCAGTCCCGATGCCACACGTACCGCGTCCGGTGGGGACGACCGTATCGTTCGCGTGTGGGAAACGGCGAGTGGCAAAGAGCTTCGCGCTTTGAGCGGGCATGCTGCGGCGATCACGGCACTGGCGTGGTCAGTGGATGGTCAGCGGTTGTTTTCCGCCAGCGGCGACAAGACGGTGTGTGCTTGGGACATGAACAGCGGCCAGTCGCGCACCATTGCGGAATTGGAAGCGGCCGGTCTGGCGTTGGCAGTCGCGCCGGATGACCGGCGCATCGCGGTGGCGGGCGCCGATCGCAAGGTGCGCATTGTCGATCAGGGACCCGGCACGCCGGTTGTCATCGCGGCCGTGCATCATTCTGCGGTGTCAGCCATCGCTTGGCGTGCGGATGGCAACATGATCGCGTCGGTGTCCGTCTATGGGATGATCAAGCTTTGGGATGTTGCGGAAAACAAGGAGCTTGCGACCGGCCGTGTTCATGATTCGGGTGGCGCGGCCGCTGTCCTTTTCACGCCGGATAGCCAACGAGTCATCACCTGTGGCGGCGAAGGCCAAGTGAAAGTATGGAAGATTGCCACGCCGGTGGCGAAGGAACCGTTGTTTGTATTGAGCGGGCATTCCGGGCCGGTGAGTGCCATCAGTATTAGTGCTGGTGGCAAGTTTTTGGCAAGCGGCGGGGCCGACACCATCGCGAAATGAATGCAATTCCGTACGGTTCGTCAAGTCCCACACTTTCACGATGGTGTCGGCTCCGCCGCTGGCCAGCAGTTTGCCATCGGCACTAATACTGATGACGCTCACCGGACCTGAATGCCCGCTCAACACGAGCAGTGGCTCCTTCGCCAGCGGCGCGGCGATCTTCCAGACTTTG
>JANLTA010000853.1:0-2610 GCA_031362705.1 Gemmataceae bacterium
AGCCATATGGCAGCGACGCTTTTGGGAACATCTGTGTGATGACGAGGACGACCTGAAGCGACATCTGGACTATGTGCATTGGAATCCAGTGAAGCATGGGCTAGTAAAACGCGTTGTTGACTACAAATGGTCGTCGTTTCATCGATACGTGAAACTCGGCGAGTATGCCAGCAATTGGGGCGAAACCGATCCGTGCCCCGGCTATGCGAAACCCGAATGGGAGTAGGCCGCTAATGGTGGGTCTCGCAGACTCGACCCACCCTACAATTTTGGAATCGCTACATGGCCGCACTCCGCTGGCTCTTCGCGATGATCGTCGGCCTCGCCGTTGGCTTCGGCGTCAGCATGTATGTCAGCGGTCCGAAATGGCAATGCAAATGCGACGACGAGGCGCATGATCCGTTTGTCAGCGCGGATGGCAAGACGCTGTTCACAGGTCATGGTCTGTGGCCCAAGTCAGGTGTTTCATTTCGCCCGCGGTTGAAAAAATGGGACATCGCGTCGGGCGAGCTATTGGGAGAGATGGCCATTGACTGGCCGGATGCCAATATTGAGCGTTGTCTCGACGTAATGCCAATTCCTGGTGACCAACGATTGTTGATCAGCAGTCCATTTCAAATCAACAGAAAGACGTGGGTTTATTACGTCTACGACAGCAATACGGGTCAAAGGTTGACCGGGCCGATCAATACTGATTATTCACTGGGACGTTACGTTACGCGCCGAGGCCATTGGTATGTCGTGCCGCGGGACAATCACCGTGGATTGGATATTTTTGACCTCAACACGCAGGAATTGGTTGGTGGCATGACATCGCCTCCCGACCTGGACTGTTGGGCAATCTCTCTGTCTCCCGACGGCGACAAATTCGCAGTTCTGCAACGTGCGGCGGGCACTCTCATCGGCCGTCGCATTCAAGTGCATGAGTTTCCGTCCGGCAGAGAACTGAGACAATTGGAGCTGCCTGAACGGGAATGGCTGAACATGGGACGCTGGGAATCCGATGGTCGTGTCCAAGCGATTTGGTGTGATCGCGTCGGGGAGTCAAACACTTCGTATCGTGGACGTTCTGTATCTTTCAGCATGAAAGACGAAGACTTTGGTACGGCACGTGACGAGGCAGTTCGAGACTACAGTTATCCAGGCAACGTTCCCTACACCAAACGTTGTTCCGGTCATGGGTGGTTAGTGAAAAGCCAATACGTAAACGATGCCAAACCCACTCTGGTTGAGAAAGTCTCCGGCTGGTTTTCGTCCATCACCGGCATTAATATTCGACCATCAAAACAGCAAACACAAGTACACACTACGATCATCGATCCCACGTCTCATAACGTCGTTGCTCATATGCCGCTCACCGACTATCCAACCATCGTGTCGATTGACGGACGCTACCTCGTGTCCGGCGGTACGACTATCCGTGTTTGGTCCATACCGCCGCGCGGGTCGCTATGGGGCGTCATCGCTGGTACGATTTCGGCTCTTGGCTTGCTGTTTGTTGGTCGACGTCGAAAGTTGCGCGCATTGGCCTGACAAACCCGCAAACGCATCCGGAATCGTCGAAATGGCTCCCTCCACCATCGCCCGCCAAATCACCGCACGTCTCGCCGCACTGCCCTCCCAAAACACCACCAGTGTTCGCCAGCTTCGTCGTGAGTTCTCCGCACTCCTGAAAGCTGAGTCGCCGGCGTTGGTCGTGGACGTGGCGTTGCGATTGGTCGCGCTCGGCGAATTCATGGCGCGGTTCGTCGGTTATGAATTGGTTCACTATCATCACGCGGCGTTGGCGAGTCTTGATGCCAAGCGGCTTGAGCAATTGGGTCGCGGTATCGACGGTTGGGCGGCGGTTGACACGTTTGCGAGTTACTTTTCCGGGCCGGCGTGGCGAGAAGGTCAGGTGCCGGATCGGGTGATCCATCGCTGGGCGAAATCCAAGGATCGCTGGTGGCGGCGAGCGGCACTGGTCAGCACGGTGCCGTTAAACAATCGTGCCCGGGGCGGCCACGGCGATCCGGCTCGGACCCTGCAAGTTTGCCAGATGCTTGTTGAAGATCGTGATGACATGGTCGTTAAAGCCATGTCGTGGGCCTTGCGCGAACTGGCCAAGCGCGACGCCAAGGCTGTTCGCGGCTTCATGCAGGAACATGACGGCAAGCTGGCCGGCCGGGTTGTGCGCGAAGTTAGCAATAAGCTCTCGACCGGGCTGAAGAACCCGTGAATGTCGGGCGTGGGTCAGATACAATCGCTGTACCGCATCGGCTGGTATTCCTCGACTCACACGGGCTTGGCCATGAAGCACATGATCTTTGATCTCATTCGCGCCACTGAGGCGGCGTCGATCTCGGCGTCGCACTTTATCGGCTCCGGCGACAAACTTGGAGCCGACCGCGAAGCCACCAAGTCGATGCGAGAACGGCTCAACGAAGTCGATTTCTGCGCCCGCGTGGTCATCGGCGAAGGCAAAAAGGACGAGTCCGATGGCTTGTTCGACGGTGAAATCGTCGGCAAACACCGGGAGACACGGAAACCGGAGTACGATCTCGCCATTGATCCCATCGACGGCACACGACCAACCGTGACCAGCGGGCCTGAAGCAATGAGCGTGATCGG
>JANLTA010000217.1:0-23072 GCA_031362705.1 Gemmataceae bacterium
GGGGTTTGGACCGCCACACGGCAAGCGCCAACCCCTCACCCCCCGCCCCTCTCCCCCAAGGGGAGAGGGGAGCAAATCAACAGACGTCCATATTCTTGAGTCGCGGAATTTGGTTAATAGCGGCATGCTTTGCGCTTGGTCTCATCGCCACCGTTGCCGGCGTCTTTGTCCACAACCATGAGGCCCGCGCCGGTGCGTTCTTCTCCGGCGGCGGATTGCTGCTCATCGCCGGCCTGTTAGCACTGCGCTATCAACTTCGCAGTCAAGATCGCGTCATCCCGATACCAGCAACATCATTGCCTCAACTCGGCCGCCGCAACATTGCCAGGCATCCGGGCCGATCGCTGCTCACAGCGGGCTTAATCGCATCGGCAACATTCTTACTTGTCGCCGTCGAATCATTCCGGCGCACTCCCGCGGCCGATTTCGCCGAGCGCACCGGTGGCAGCGGCGGCTTTGATCTCGTCGCCTCAATGGACGTGCCGCTGTATCAGGACTTGAACGACGCAGCCACCGGCCGCAAAGAAGCACTCGATGCATTGGAGCGTGTCTATCAAAAAGATCCAGTCTCCAAAGTCGCGAAGCTGAAAGCGGCAGAGGAATTGCTGGCGGCGAGCGAGTTTGTCGCCTTGCGTATCCGTGGCGGGGATGATGCGGGTTGCCGCAATCTTGCCCGGCCCGATAAGCCAAAGCTCATTGGCGTGCCGCAGCGGTTCATCGACCGTGGCGGCTTTCATTTCGCCGATGTCGTTAAGGATGGTGCATTCGACAATCATTGGCAGCGATTGCTGGAACGCGACAGTGCTGGCAACGTTCCTGTCTTCGGTGAAGCCAATACCGTGCAGTGGATGCTCAAAAAGTCGCTTGGTGACACGCTGCCATTCAAAGACTCGCACGGCAACGAAACGAATCTGCGCATCATCGGCAAGCTGCAGGATAGCATCTTCCAGGGTGAGCTGTTGCTATCTGAAAAACAGTTCCTGCAAATGTTCCCCGAAACTCAAGGCTACGGCATGTTGCTAGCGGCCGCGCCGAAAGGTCGGGCGGATGAGTTGCGTTCAATACTCGAAACCGCATTCGCCGAACGTGGCCTGACGGCCACTCCGGCGGCCGACAAGCTCCGCTCGTACCTCGCGGTGGAAAACACATATCTCTCGACCTTCCAGATTCTCGGCGGCTTCGGCCTGTTGCTCGGGGCGTGCGGGCTGGCGGTGGTCTTACTTCGAAACGCCGTCGAGCGACGGGGCGAGCTGGCACTGTTGCGTGCGTTAGGCCTATCGCCATCATCCGTCGGCGGCATGATCCGCGCGGAGAACACGACATTGCTAATGGTTGGTATCGCCATTGGCGTCATCGCGGCGATCATCAGCATTGTGCCGCTGTTCATCAGTGGCGAAGCGAGCGCGCAACCATTGTTGCGCGTTGCCGGGATGCTTGCCGGCGTTGTCGTCATCGGCTTTTCGGCCGGCGCGCTGGCCATCCGCTCAACCGTCCGAGCACCGATTGTGCCGGCCTTACGGAACGAATGAACCGGGTGAAATTCGCATCTTTGGCGGCATTCCGTGAAAATACGCACTATTGGTGGCTGACAGGTCGCCTCATCGGGTAGAATTACCGGTGCCCCCGCCCGGCAGGAGTGCTTTGATGGCGACCGTGCAAGAACCGCGATCGCGGCCAAAATACGATGAGTTTCTCGACGCACGGCTTGAGCGGGCCACGCAACAAGTGCGCTCCGCGGACCTTGCCGTGGCCGGGCTGGGTCTTGTTGCGCTCACGTTTGCTTTCGGCATGGTCATGTTGCTGTTGGATAAGTGGTTGGAGCTACATGTCATCGTTCGGCAAATTGCACTCGGTGGGTTCGTCATCGGTGCTGCGGCTTACGTCGTCAAAGTGCTGATGCGACCATTTGCACAAACGATCAATCCGTATTATGCTGCTCGACAAGTTGAGCGGACTCTGCCCGAGGCAAAGAACAGCCTCGTGAGTTGGCTCGACTTGCGCGATGAGCCGCTGCCGCCTTCGGTGCGCGAAGCCGTTGGCCGGCGTGCTGCCAGCGATCTGGACCGCGCGGATCTCGAGGAAGCCGTTCACGATAACCGCCTGTCACGCTATGGCGTCGTGGCTGGTCTCTTGATGGTGGCATTGATTGTGCTCTTGTGCGTGTTTCGACCCACGCAATTCATGTCGCTGCTGGCCCGCACGTTCGCACCGTTTTCGACCACGGCGATTGCCCATCGCACAACCATCACGTTGTTGGAACCGAAAGATGGCGACATTACCGTACCGATCAACTATTCCGTTGATGTCCGCGTCGATGTTGAAGGCCGGGTACCGCGAGCCGATGAGCCGGACGCCTTGCGCTTGAAGTACCGTTATTCTGAAGACGACCCGGCGTGGGAAGAGAAACGGCTTGAATCCACCGATCGCAGCGGCGAGTGGATCGTCCGCGTGCCTGCGGCCCAGGTGCGAAATGGTTTCGAGTACCAGGTCACCGGCGGCGATTCGGCAACGCCGATCCATCGTGTCCGTGTTCGCGCCCGGTCGCTGTTCACCGACTTCGAAGTGCGGTACCACTATCGGCCCTACCTGCAATTCGCCGACGACATGCGGGCCGACCCAAATCTGCAAGCCGTTCGCGGCACCGAGGTCACCCTGCTGGCGAAAGCCAATCGGCCGGTGCGTGAAGGTACGCTGCGACTCAAACCCTCGGCGGCCGATAGCAAAGAAGAAGTGATCAAGGGCCAAACTGTGCCCGACCGGCCGGACACTCTGCAATACTCGTTGACATTGCAACATGACGGACAATATCGATTGCGCTTTGTCGCAGCCGACGGCGAGCCGAGCGATGAATCATTGCCTTACGATGTTCGCGTGTTGCCGGACAATCCACCTGCGGTGGACATTACTCATCCGGCTCCTGAACAACTTCCGGTCAACGGCACGCTGACGCTAAGCGGCAAAGTCACGGACGATTATGGCCTCACGAAAGCACGGCTGTTGATGAGCCGCAAGGAAAGCGCCGATGGCCCAGCCGAGGCATTGGCACAAGTGCCTTACAAGTTGGTCAACGTCGAGGGCAAACCACCGCGGGCGATCTCCATCAAGGAAGTCGTGCCGCTGGATCAATTGAAGGACATTGCCGGCGGGAAAGTCGAATTACGACCCGGCATGATCATTACCTATCGATATGAAGCTGAGGACAATTGCGATTTCCCCAAGCCGCAAGTCGGTCAATCGAAGGAATACACTGTGCTGCTTGTTGAGCCGCAGGCCCCGGCCGAGCGGGATGCCAAACGCGACGAAGCAAATCAAGACAAGAAGGAACACGACGAGAAGCAACAGGCTGAAGGCAACGGCGAACAGCAGCCCAATGAAGGCGACAAGCCCAAAGAAGGCGAGCAGCCGATGAAGCCGGAAGATCAGCAAACGATCGACCAAGCCAAGCGCATCGCCGACGAGTTAAACAAGAACGAGAAGCCCAATCCCAACGGCGATAAAGGCGAGCAGAACAAAGACGGCGGTAAACCTGATGGCAACAATCAGAAGCCGCAACCGGATGGCAACAACGCCACCAAGCCCAACGAAAGCAAGGACGACAAGAACCAAACCAAGCCCAACGAAGGCAAGGACGATAAGAAGCAAGCCAAACCCAACGAGAGCAAGGATACGGGCAGCGACGGCAAATCCGGCGACGCCAAGCCGGAGAAGAGCAAGGCGGGCGAAGCCAACAAGCCCGACAATGGTGGTGGCGAAAAGGACAAAGGCGAACAGCCCAACAAATCCGGTGAACAGAAACCGGAACAGATGAACCAGCCCGGAAAACAAGGCGACGAGAACAACAAACCATCGGGCGACAAGGAACAGCCGAAGAACGACAAGAATCAACCTGGTGCCAAGACCGGGGACACGCCGGAGAACAAGAAGCCCGACGAGAAGTCGGACAAGTCCGGCGAGAAACCCGGCATGGGCGCGAAGGAAGACAAGCCCAACGACTCGGCACCGAAGACATCACCCAACAAGGGCAATGCCGATAAGGGCAAGGAAGGTTCACAACGAGCGGGTGAAGGTCAAAAGGATGGCGAGAAAACCGAGAAGCCGAAAGATGCCGCGATGAGCGGCAAGGCCGACCCGAAGGCTGGCAAGCCCGAAGGCGATAAGCCGCAAGGCGCGAACGATCAGGGCAACAAGAAACCAAACCCCGGCGAAGCCACCAAGCCCGACGCTGGCGGCGCGAACAAACCGATGGAAAAGGACGATAAGACGAAAGCGCAATCGACGCAAGACGCGGAAAAGCCGCACGCTCAGCCGGGTGAGAAGCCGACGAGCGAACCGAAGACCAAGGGCGCTGACGGGAAACCGCAATCCGGCGATGAAAAGGCTAAGGATAAAGCCGATGGTGACGCTAAGCCGCAAGCGGCTAAGCCGGCGGATATTCAGAAGTTGATTGACAACTACAAGAAAGAGTCCGAACGCAACCGCGAAATGATCATGAAGCAATTGGAGAAGCAAGCGAAAGAGGCGACATCGCCCGAGCGCAAGCAGGCTGCTGAAGAGGCCGTCAAGGAATGCAAGGAGTGCAACAGTCCGACCAACACGCCCGGCAGCAAAGCCAAGCCATCGGCCAATAGCGGTGGGGAAGGCAAAGGCAAACAACCCGGGCAAGGCAAGGATGGCAATGAACCAAAGCCCGAGGGTGATAAGCCCACACCCGACGGCAAGATGCAGCCCAAAGCTGGCGATGGCGAACCAAAGACTGGCGAAGACAAGCCGAATACGGACGGCACGAAAAAGCCCGACCCCAACGGCAAGCCTGGCGAAAAGGGTGAAGCCAAAGACGGCGAGCCTTCCAAAGACAAACCGCAAGATTCGCCACAAGGCGATGGAACCTCCGACGCCGCAGGCAAGCGCCAGGGCAATGCCGACGTGCCGGTGAACCACGGCAAAGCCCCGCCGCCCAACGAGAAGTTCCTCGGCGAGGCCGGCGATCTGCAACTCGAGCAGTTCAAGAACATCGATAACAAGAAAAAGGTTCTCGAACAACTCAAGATGACCGACGAGGAATATCAAGCTTTCCTGCGTTCATACAAGAACCTGGTGAAACGATCCAAGGACGCGCCCAAGCCCGGTGCCGACGACCGCGCTCGCGGCAGCGCCACTGGCGGTTCATCCGCCAATGCCGGTGCGAAGAAAGTGGAAACCGGCCCCAAGACCGGCCCGCAAAGCAACCGCGGCGGTCGCGGCCCCGCCCCACCGGAGTTCCGCGACCAATACAAGGATTTCACGGAAGAACAATCGAAACAAGCCAAACCTAAAGGCAAGTGAGCACAAGAATCGAGTTTCGTAGCCGTATTCGCCAGAATACGGCGAGAGACGCGACGCTGCCCAATTGCCGCATTCTCGCGAATGCGGCTACATTAACTTGATGATGCATGCTCCGCGCTATCTCCTTCCGTTCAATCCCAAACGATCTGATCATCGCTTCACGGACTTGCTGGTGATCGGAGCAGGACTTGCCGGGTTACGCGCGGCGTTGGCCGCTCCTGCCAACGTCGATGTACTGGTCGTCACGAAGGATCGCATCGTCGAGAGCAATTCAAACTACGCACAGGGCGGCATCGCTGGTGTGTTGTCCCCAGAAGACAAGTTTGAGAATCACGTCGAAGATACCATCGTGGCGGGTGCCGGGCTCTGCGATCGTGATGTTGTCGAGGCCACCGTGCGGGCCGCGCCGGCCGCTATTCGTCAACTCATCGATTGGGGGACGCATTTTGATCTGGAGGATGGCCATCTCGCGCTGACCCGCGAAGGCGGCCACAGTCATAGTCGGATCGTCCACGCATTGGGCGATGCCACCGGTTTCGAGGTCATGCGGGCCATCATCGCGAAGGCGAAGGGTGCGGCCAATATCACGATCTGGGACGACACGTTTACTCTCGATCTATTGACATATGAAGGCGTCTGTGTCGGTGCTGTGGTAACACGGCCCGATGGCGATCACCTTTTGGTATGGGCCAAGCAGACGGTGTTGGCCAGCGGCGGCGCGGGCATGGTTTATCGCGAGACAACAAATCCGCCTGTGGCGACGGGTGACGGCATTGCCGCGGCGTGGCGGGCCGGGGCGGAGGTCCGCGATCTCGAATTCATGCAGTTTCACCCGACGATCTTGTACGTCGCCGGCTCGGCCCGTTTCCTCATCACCGAAGCCGTGCGTGGCGAAGGCGCCTACCTCCGCGACAAAGACGGCCATCGCTTCATGCCCGATGTTGATCCGCGGGCTGAGCGGGCCACGCGCGATGTGGTCGCCCGAGCGATCTTCGACGTGATGCGGCGAACGCAGCATCCCAATGTATATCTCGACCTGTCGCACCTGGACCCGGCCCATGTGCGTTTGCGCTTTCCCGGCATTGCGAGCGTCTGCCAGAAGTTCGGTTTGGACATCGCCAAAGATCGCATCCCAGTAAGACCCGGGGCGCATTACACCATCGGTGGCGTGACAGTCGATGGCGACGGCCGCACGACATTGCCGGGGTTGTGGGCCGCCGGTGAAGTCACTTCCAGCGGCTTGCACGGGGCCAACCGGCTCGCATCGAACTCGCTACTCGAAGGCCTGGTTTACGGCGAATCCTGCGGCCGGTTGGCCAGCGCCTTGGCAGCTAGTGACACCAAGTCGTTTCAAGTTCGTGGAGTCCACAGTGATGTCCGGCCCATAGGTGCTGACACACTCGATGCCGCCGACGTGACCCACGCGCTGCGAAGCCTGATGACTCGGCAAATGGGCATCGTGCGCACCGCCGCTGGCTTGGCCGAAGCGAAGGAAAGCGTCGGCTTCTGGTGCCGCTACATTCTCCCGCGCGTCTTCACTGATAAGGCCGGTTGGGAGTTGCAAAACCTGCTGACGCTGGCACGTCTCATGATCGACGCCGCAGAGCGCCGCACCGAAAGCCGCGGTGCCCACTACCGCGACGACTGGCCGAAGCGCGACGATGCGAACTGGACGCGGCATTTGCTTAGCCCAAACCGCAACGATTCATGACGACCTATCGAGTTAAACCATGCGAGCCATCGTTCTCCGAGAAATTGGCGGGCCTGAGAATCTGAAGCTGGAAACCGTGCCCGATCCGGTGGCTGGCCCGGGCGAAGTCGTCGTGAAAGTCCAGGCGGCAGCGTTGAATCATCGTGATGTCTGGATTCGCAAAGGCCAATATGCCGGCATTAAGTTACCGATCATCCTCGGTTCCGATGGCGCGGGTGAAGTTGCTAGCGTCGGTTCGGATGTCGATTCAAGTTGGATTGGAAAAGCTGTCATTATCAATCCGGGGCTGGACTGGGGCGACGATCCGCGCTGTTTCGGTCCGCAGTTCCGCATTCTCGGGTTGCCCGACAATGGCACACTGGCCGAGTACGTGAAAGTGCCGGCCGCCAATATTCACGCCATGCCGGCCGGTTGGTCGTGGTCCGAGGCGGCCGCGCTGCCACTGGCTGCACTGACGGCATATCGTGCTGTTGTTTCCCGTGCCAGGGTCCAAGCGGGTGAGACAGTTTTGGTCACTGGGATTGGCGGCGGCGTTTCGTTGTTCGCTTTGCAGATCGCCAGGTCGCTCGGCGTCAAGGTGTTTGTGACATCCAGCAGCGACGATAAGCTGGCCAAAGCGAAGACCCTTGGTACATCTGGCGGACTCAATTATAAGTCAGATGCGTGGGTCAAGGAAATGATGGCGTTGTCAGGTGGTGTCGATGTCGTCATCGACTCGGCCGGCGGTGCAACCATTAATTCCGCAATCGAACTGTGCAAGCCCGGCGGTCGAATTGTCACGTATGGCGCGACCACGGGACTGACGCCCCAACTCGATGTACGACGGCTCTTTTGGAAACAGTTGAATTTCCTTGGCAGTACGATGGGATCGCCCGCGGAGTTCGCCGCGATGTTGGAACTGTATCGTACATCGGGCATGAAACCGGTCGTTGATCGAGTTTATCCATTGGCGGAAGCCGCCGATGCTCAACGGCGAATGGAAGAAGCCGGGCAATTCGGGAAGATTGTATTGAAGGTGTGAGGGCCGCGGTTTCCACCATGTTCGCGGCCGTAGTTCGTGGTATGCTGACTAACGAGTCGTCTGACGCTTCTGTGAAGCATCGCCAAACGGAATGTTATGCGCGTTACTTTGGACTATGGTCGTACGGGACTGTCCGTCGAGTTGCCGGACGACCGCATCGTCGGGCCGTTGGCGATTCGGGCAACAGCGCCGCTTGCAGATCCGGCGGCAGACGTTGCCCAATGTCTGCGTCAGCCCATCGGCACGAAAGCACTGGCGGAGCTGGCACGTGGTAAGCGCGATGCCTGCATTGCCATTTGCGATGTGACGCGCCCGGTTCCCAACAAGCTCATATT
The DNA here is from genome assembly GCA_031362705.1 of Gemmataceae bacterium. Taxonomy (GTDB): domain Bacteria; phylum Planctomycetota; class Planctomycetia; order Gemmatales; family Gemmataceae; genus JAIBBI01. Next base: position 8,390 of record JANLTA010000217.1, read on the forward strand.
GCCGCCGATGTTGCAGACCTTGGAAGCGGCCGGCATTCCCCGCGCGAACATTCTCATTCTCATCGCCACGGGCTTGCACCGGCCGAATGAAGGTGCGGAACTGGAAGAAATGGTCGGTGCCGACATCGTTCGGAACTACCGCATTGAGAATCATCGCGGGCAGGTGTTGGCCGAGCATAGTTATTTAGGAACAACAGCTGCCGGTGTGCCGGCGTGGATTGATTCACGTTACGTGAACGCGGACCTCAAAATTACCACCGGATTGATCGAGCCGCACTTGATGGCGGGTTACTCCGGAGGTCGCAAGGTCATCTGCCCGGGCTTGGCCGCGCTGGAAACGGTGAAGGTATGGCACGGGCCAAAGTTCCTTGAACATCCTAACGCCGACTGCGGTATCGTAGAAGGCAACCCCGTCCACGAAGAGAACACGCGCATCGCCTTATTGGCTGGCTGCGACTTCATTGTCAATGTCTGCCTGGATGAACTGCGGCAGATCATATGGATTGGCGCCGGCGACATGATCGCGGCTTGGACAGCCGGCGTGCGCTTCATCGAAAACGTTGTCCGCGTGCCGGTGGCAGAACCGGTGGATGTGGTGGTTACAAGTTCGGCGGGCTATCCGCTCGATACGACATGGTACCAGGCTGTAAAAGGACTGACCGGGGCGCTGCCAATCGTCAAGCGTGGCGGCACCATTATTATGGCGGCCTCGCTTAGCGAGGGCATCGGCAGCCCGCAGTTCCAACAGCTATTAGCCGACAACACTGACCTCGCCGAGTTCAAACGGCGCATTCTCGGCAGCGATTATTTCGTGCTGGATCAGTGGCAACTGGAAGAGTTTACCAAGGTGGCGGCACGGTGTAAAGTGAAGGTCGTGAGTAATGGCCTGTCTGCCGACGCTTTGCGACGTTGCCACGTCGAGCCGGCGGCCAGCGTGGAGCTTGCGGTCGCCGATTGTCTCACCGAGTATGGCCCGAAGGCTCGCATCGCCGTCATTCCCAAAGGCCCGTACGTCATTCCATATGTTTCGGCGTAATAGCGCCGGCCGCCCAGGTCTTATCTTTCCGGAGTATGCTAATGACCCGTTGGAATCGTCGCCTTTTGGTAAAAGCCCTGGAAGATCGCACGGTCCCAGCGTTTTATTCCGTCAATGCCCTCACCGACACCGGCACTGGTAGTGGCAACAGTGGCGACTTACGTTACTGCATCAACCTCGCCAACGCCAATGCCGGCGCGGACTTCATTACTTTTGGTGGTGGCTCATCCGGCACCATCAATCTGACGGCCGAACTCAAGATCACCGAACAGCTTACCATCAACGGCCCGGGGCAAAATAGCTGTACGATTGATGCGAAACAACAGTTTCGTATTTTCAATGTGCAGACGACTCAGCCTGTGTCGATTTCCGCCCTGAAGTTAGCCAACGCCTCAGTGTTCAATGGCGGCGGCGCTGTCCGCATGCATTTGGACGACAGCAAAGTCACCATCTCCAATTGCATCATCACCAACAACACCGGCGGCATCGGCTCTTCGGGCGGCGGCGTCTTCGTTGCCAAGGGCGGCAGCCTCACCGTCAATCAATCAACATTCTCCGGCAATAGTGGCTTCCGCGGGGCCGGCATTTATTTCTACATCGGCGGCAGCCTCAACATGACCAACTGCACGCTGTCCGGAAACATGGAATCAGGCAGCACCGGCGGTGGTGGAGCGATCTACTTCTATGGCGACGTTGGAACAGACGGCTTCGCCATTCGCAACACCACGATTTCCGGTAATACTGCCGCGGGTCGGGGTGGTGGCATCTCGATTAACACCGCCAAGGGCGACTTCACCATCAGTAATTCGACCATCACGGACAATACTTCGTTCTCGTTCGGCGGAGGTGGACTGGCGGCCAACAAGATCACCGGCGTCGTCAACCTCGAAAGCACGATTGTCGCGGGCAACAAACATCCCGCCTCGCCGGACATCCTTGCCGGCGGTACCGTCAATGCAGTCAACTGTCTTATCGGCGTGACCAACGGCATGTCGTTTCTCAATCAAACGTCAAGCATCCTTGGAAACCTGCAGGTTCCGGTCAGCGCCAAGCTCGCGCCGTTGTCGAACAACGGACTTTCGATTCTGACCCATTTGCCCCTGCCCGGCAGTCCAGTTCGAAATGCCGGCTTGAATTCGACAGGATTGACCTTCGATCAGCGTGGCCAGCCGCGTGATCAGGAAGGGCAAACGGATATTGGCGCGATTGAATCCACCAGCGCCGTTCCTACAGGATCGGTCGTGACCATGCCGGCGATCACTTCGCCGGGCACTGCTCCGAATACCGTGCAGGTGCGATACACGGACGGCAGTGCGATTGATGTCACACAGATTGGCCTCGGCGACATTCAGATTTTCGATCCGGTGGGAAAACTGTTGACTGTGATCGGCGCGTCGGTGGACGTGAGTACGAATGGCACGCCGCGCATCACCACTTACACCTTCGTGCCGCCCGGCGGCTCCTGGGATTCAGGCGACTCTGGAACTTACAAGGTCAGCATCTCCGCCAATGAAGTGTTCGACACCGGCATGCCGGATGCGGTGCCGGCCGGCACCGCTGGTATTTTTGTTGTGTCGATGAAGCACAACTACTTGGTCAACGCCGCCAACGATGAAGCGACGGACACCGATGGTAAACTATCGCTGCGCGAAGCCATCAATCGCGCCAATGCCGTGGGATCACCTGACACCATCACATTCGATGCGGCAGTTTTCGGCGGTGCACAGACTATCACACTCGCCCTTGGCGATCTGCCAATTGTCGATGCCATCGATATTGTAGGTCCGGGTTCGGCGACGGTCATTGACGCCAATGCTAAAAGCCGGCATTTCTCGATCGATGCTACCGGCACAGGCAATGTCATCAGCATCAGTGACCTCACGCTGATCAACGGCAAGCGCTCCGGCGTTTTCCCCGACGATCGCGGCGGCTCAATCCGCGTCGGTGACGAGGCGTTGACGGTTCTTGGTTGCATACTGTCGAACAATACGGCGGAAGCCACCGGTGGCGCGATCTACACGGAATCACCCGACACATCATTGACTGTGCGCGATTCGGAAATCAGCAACAACGCCTCCACCGGCATTCCAGACTTGAACGTCGGTTCGGGCGGTGGCATCTCGATTGGCCAGCAAAGCAAGACCCTGATTGAGCGCTCGTGGTTGCACAGCAATGTGTCCGAAGGTGCCGGCGGCGGCGTGTATTTCTATTTCGGCGGCGATGTCGCCATCACGGGTAGCACCATCTCCGGCAACACTGCCAAGGGCACCGACACCGGCGGCGGCGGCATCTACTTCTATGGCTCAATCATCGGCAGCGGCTTCAAGATCACTAATTCAACAATTTCCGGCAACACGGCCGCTAACGGCGCGGGCGGCGGGCTTTGCACTTTCCTTTACGACGGCTTGATCAACATTGCCAACAGCACGATTATCGACAACGTTCAGAAAGCCGGTGGCGGCATCACTCGCAATGGCGGCGCAGATGCTGATGACTCTTTCAAACTTTCTAGCACCGTCGTCGCAGGCAACAAATTGAACAACGTTGCCAAAACACCATTCGATATTTCTCTGCCATCTCCGGGCAACATCGCCGGCAACAACAATCTGGTTGGCGTGGCAACGCTAGCCAACTTCACGCTGACGGGAACGGGCAACCTGACTGGAACCAGCATGTCGCCGCTGGACGCCAAACTTGGGCCGCTCACGTTCAACGGCGGCCTGACGCCGACGCACAAGCCGCTGGCGTTCAGTCCCGTGATCGACGCCGGCAACAATGCCGCGATGCTCAACTTCGATCAACGCGACCTGCCATTCTCGCGCATGGGAGGGACTGCACCGGAAATCGGATCATACGAGATTCAGACTGGTTTCGCCCACGTGACCACGGTCGTTGTCAACGACGGCGCAGTGCAACGTTCGCGGGTGTCATCGATCACCGTGACGTTTGATCGCTTCGTCGGGTTTGCCGGTACGCCGGAGTCGGCATTCACGTTAACCCGGCAGGGGACTGGTGCCGCAGTGACTCTGGCGGCCAATGTAGACAACTCCGGTTCAGGTACAGTCGTTCGTCTGACCTTTGTCGGCGGTGCGGTCAATGGTATGTCACTCATTGATGGCCGATTCACGCTCCGGGTGCTTGCATCGCAAATCACCGGCGTTGGCTTGGACAGCAATGGCAATAACTTTGCCCAGGGATCACCGGCTGATGACCACGTCGTTGTCGGCGGGCCAAGTGGACAGGTCAAACTGTTCCGCCTGTTCGGTGATGTTAATGGAAATGGAACCGTTGACGCGTCGGATTTCATCCAAATGCGGTTGACGCTGGGCGGCGTATTCGGCCCGTTCGATTTTAATGAGAATGGTGCTGTCGACTCGAGCGACTTTATTAACTTCCGCCTCCGCTTCGGCGGAACGGTCTAGTCGCCGCCTTCACCAGTCGCCGATTGGTTCGCCCCCAGACCGTGTACCCAAAGCCGCCCAGATGACCGGCTTGATGGTGTTCTGAATCGGCCGGACCGAGCCATCCGCGAATAGGAAGTTAACCCCGTGGATGTGCATACTGGTCGAATCTTCGACGTGGTCGAGAGCATTGTTCGGTACCCGGCCATCCACGGCTTCGCCGGTGTTCGTTAACACAAGAACCGGCGGGCCTTCGTTGCCGTAGCTCATATTGATCGGCGGCACGGTGCAGCCGGTCACGGCTCCGACCCACGTGGTCATCGGAGATCGGCGGTATGCCCGTTCGCCTACGGCCAATGTGCTACTCGTGCCATCGCGAATATCGGCAACGCGCACGCGGCTATTGCGAAGAAAGATGCCCTGATAGATCGACCCGTTACCCGTATCGGGATAGTCCGTCACTTCATGTGTGCCGCCGACGGCAACATAGTTAGCAAACGCCACGTCGCACGGGCCACCGCCACTGATTGCGAATGTCGTTGTGGCTGGCGAATCCGCCGGACAGAGATAAGCACGGACACTGACGACCCGCGCCGAAGCGTGAGCCGGATCGCGGATGTCTTTGCTGACGTCAATCTGTTGACTGAGATTCGATTGTTCCATGTGCGGGAGCAAAAACGCGGCCCAGCCCCAGCCGGGACCGGTGCCGTCGCCATCAATCGTCGCCGAACCGGAGACAAATCCCGAGGGAAAGCGATCGTTGACGCCATGAAAGCTGTGCAGCGCCAAACCAATCTGCTTGAGGTTATTGGCGCAGTTGATCCGCAAGGCCGTGTCACGAACCTTTTGAACGGCTGGTAACAGAAGGCTGATGAGGACGGCGATGATGGCGATGACAACGAGCAATTCGATGAGCGTAAACCCACGGCGATTTGAGTGTGTCATGGCATGGCTCCTTTCGTAACACTATGTTATACCGCCGCCAACTGCCGTCAATGGGAAAATCATATTTTGTTATACCTGGTCGTTGTGCCGCCGGCGGGGGTCACGGTTCATATCGTGCCGGTGTCACTTGGTGGAGTTGGATCGTTCGATGGCCTACATGTCACTTCGTGATTGCATCGCCGATCTAGAGCGCATGCGGCAACTCGTTCGTATTGACACTGAGCTAGACCCGCGGCTCGAGATCCCGGCCGTGCATCGCCGTGTGTGCCGGGCCGGAGGACCAGCGCTGCTATTCACGAGCGTGAAAGGCTGCGCGTTCCCCGTCGCCAGCAATCTCTTCGGAACTTTGGACAGGGCGCGGTTTCTCTTTCGCGATAGTCTGCACAACATTCGCCGCCTAATCGCACTGAAGATCGATCCCACCGAGGCGTTGAAGCACCCGCTGCGCCATGCCGGTTTGATGCGCGTGCTTTGGCACATGCGGCCGAAGATGTTGCGATCCCTACCAAGCGATCTTTCGGCAACGACCATATCACAACTGCCACAACTGACGTGTTGGCCGCGTGATGGCGGACCATTTGTGACCTTGCCGCAGGTGTACACCGAAGACGCGGACAGGCCCAGCTGGCGACATTCCAACCTCGGCATGTATCGCATTCAGTTAGCGGGCAACGACTATGTGCCTGACCGTGAAATTGGCTTGCACTATCAGATTCACCGCGGCATCGGTGTGCATCACGCCAAGGCGATCCGTAAGGGCCAGCCATTTCGTGTGACGATCGCAGTAGGTGGTCCGCCGGCGCTTGCCGTGGCCGCGGTGATGCCGTTACCGGAAGGAATGCCCGAACTGACGTTTGCCGGGGCGCTAGGTGGCCGACGTGTACATATCGCCCCGGGGCCGCATGGGTTGCCGTTGCTCGCCGACGCCGACTTCAACATCTGCGGCACGGTGATTCCTGGCACGCTCAAACCCGAAGGACCGTTTGGCGATCACCTGGGTTATTACAGCCTGACGCATCCATTCCCGGTGCTTCGTGTTGATGCCGTGTACCATCGACCCGGCGCGGTTTGGCCGTTCACGGTGGTGGGCCGGCCGCCGCAGGAAGACACGAGTTTTGGCCAGTTGATCCACGAACTCACAGGCCCGGTGTTGCCGACGCTGATCCCCGGCTTGCATGCAGTTCATGCCGTGGATGCCGCTGGCGTGCATCCGCTGCTGCTGGCCATCGGCAGTGAACGCTACTTTCCTTTTGCCAGCGACCGCAAGCCGATGGAACTGTTGACGACCGCCAATGCGCTATTGGGACAGGGCCAGCTTTCCCTCGCGAAGTACCTATTCATTGTTGCCAAAGAAGATGCCCCTACACTGGACATTCACAACATTCCGGCATTCTTCCGTCACATGCTGGAACGTGTCAATTGGTCAAGAGATTTGCACTTCCAGACATGTACTACTATCGACACGCTCGATTACAGTGGTACATCATTGAATGAAGGATCGAAGCTTGTCATCGCGGCCGCCGGGCCACCGCGGCGCGAGTTGCCCACCGAGGTGCCAGGCGACTTGCGATTGCCGGTGGGCTATAGCGATCCCAAAGTGTGCATGCCCGGCGTTCTCGCCGTTCGCGCTCCGACACACGCGCCGGGCAACGTTGAACGTTTTTGTGGTGATTTGACACCGATGGACGCCATCAACCGTTTCCCATTGGTACTATTGGTGGACGATGCCGACTTCTGCGCCCGGCATCTGAATAATTGGCTCTGGGTCACGTTCACCCGCTCCAACCCCGCCGCGGACGTACACGGCATCGGCGCGACGATCACCGATAAGCACTGGGGCTGCACCGGTTCCCTCGTCGTCGACGCTCGCATCAAACCGCACCACGCCCCAATCGTGGAAGATGATCCGGATGTCGAGCGGCGAATTGACGCGCTGGCCGTTCGGGGCGGGCCGTTACATGGAATAGTCTGAGAACACTCTTTGCATTTTCACAGGGACGGCACCGGATGGATTCAATGCATCACTCCCCAATCGGCACCGGTTTCACGTTCCAAATGTCCCGGCAATAGTCGCGAATGCTGCGATCCGATGAGAAGCCGCCCATGCGGGCGACATTGAGGATCGACATGCGTGTCCACCGTTCCGGATCGCGAAACGCCTTGCTCACTTCCGCCTGGCTGGCCGCATAGCCGGCGTAATCGGCGAGGACAAAATATGGATCGTGGACGCACAGATTATCCACGAGTGGCTTGTAAAGGCCGGCGTCGCCACGTGAAAACAGGCCGCTGTTGAGCGTATTCAGCACACGGGTCAACTCGGGCTGTTCGGCCAACACAGCCGCGGGGTCATAACCTCTTGCCTGCCAGGCCGCGACTTCTTCGGTGGTCAGGCCGAAGCAGAAGAAATTGTCCGCGCCGACGGCATCGCGGATTTCAATGTTCGCGCCGTCGAGTGTGCCGATGGTCAGCGCTCCATTCAGGGCGAACTTCATGTTACCGGTGCCGGACGCTTCCTTTCCGGCCGTCGAAATCTGCTCGGACAAGTCGGCTGCCGGGTAGATGTGGTGCGCGGTCTTTACGTTGAAGTCTGGGACGAACAACACACGAATACGCCCGGCAATTGCCTCGTCGTCGTTGACGACCTCGGCGACGCCATTGATCAACCGAATGATGAGCTTGGCCAGGAAATACCCCGGGGCGGCTTTGCCACCGTAAACGTAAGTGCGCGGCACCACGTCGGTTCCGGGATCAGCCTTAAGCCGTAGATACTGGTCGATCACATGGAGGATGTTGAGGTGTTGTCGCTTGTATTCGTGAAAGCGCTTGGCCTGCACATCGAAAAGGCTGTCGGGATCCACGGTCACGGAAGCCCGGTCCTTACCGATGGCAACAAGGCCGGCCTTGGCGGCGCGGCGGGCCGCTCGCCATTCACCACGAAAGGCGGCGTCATTCGCCAGTGGCTCCAGCCGTCGCAAGTCGTCGAGATCGCCGATCCACTTGTCGCCAATGGCTTTCGTGATGAGTCCGCTGAGCCGCGGGTTGGCCAGGGCCACGAAGCGGCGTGGCGTTACACCGTTAGTCACGTTGCGAAACTTGCCCGGCTCGTATTCGGCAAAATCGTGCAACACCTGTTCCCGAAGCAATCGTGAATGCAATTCGGCGACGCCATTGACCGCGTAGCTACCGACGCAGGCAAGATTCGCCATGCGCACCGCCCGGTTGCCTTGCTCGTTGATCAGCGACATTCGGCTCACGCGGTCATCATCGCCCGGATAGCGCGTCCGCACTTCGTCGAGGAAGCGCCGGTTGATCTCGTAAATGATCTCCAGGTGCCGCGGCAACAGCTTACCGAACAACTCCAGCGGCCAGACTTCGAGCGCTTCGGGCAACAACGTGTGATTGGTGTAGGCAAACGTCTTGCGTGTCACGTCCCAGGCATCGTCCCAGTTCACGGCATATATATCCACCAGCAGCCGCATCATCTCGGCCACTGCAATCGATGGATGCGTGTCATTCAGTTGCGCGGTAAACTTGTCGGGCAATCCCATCAGGCCTTTGGACCTTTGACCGTACAGTCGAATGATGTCCTGTAGCGCGCACGAAGCGAAGAAATACTGCTGCTGTAGGCGTAACACTTTGCCTTGTGTCGAAGAATCGTTCGGATAAAGAACTTTGGTAATGTTTTCGGAAACAATCTTCTGATCGACTGCTCCGTAATAGTCACCCGCATTGAACGCTTGAAAGTCGAACGACTCGGCCGCCTGCGCCTGCCATAGCCGCAACAGGTTTACTGTGGTTACCTTGTAGCCGGGGATCGGTGTATCGTAAGCGACGCCGCGAACGTGATGCGCGGGGGTCCAGATCACGCGATCGCGACCGTGGGCATCGCGGTGTGTGTGCGTGTGGCCGCCGAAGCCCACATGGAATGCGATTTCAGGCCGATGAATCTCCCACGGGTTGCCGAAGCGCAACCACTTGTCGGTCACTTCGATCTGTTCACAGTTGCGAATCGCCTGGTCGAAGATGCCGAACTCATAGCGAATGCCATAACCGATCGCAGGTATTTGCAACGTGGCCAGCGAATCAAGATAACAAGCGGCCAGCCGGCCGAGACCACCGTTGCCCAGGCCCGGCTCTTCCTCTTGGTCCATCAGCTTTTCGAGGTCGAGGCCAAGCTCAGCCATCGCTTTGCGGGCCGTTTCCGTGAGGCCAAGGTTGAGGAGGATGTTGCCGAGGTGCGGCCCGAGCAAAAACTCGGCCGACAGATAACACACCGTCTTCGGCGCTTTTTCAAAGTAAGTCTTAGCTGTTGTCACCCAGCGGCGCAACATGCGGTCGCGCACCGAGTAGGCAAGAGCCATGTAGTTATCGTTATGCGTTGCCACTGCCGGGAAGCGGGCGAGAACGTAATGCAGATTGTCCTGGAACGACTTCTTGAGGTCGGCGACGGTGTTGCCCGTACGAATGTCCTCAACGACAGATTGCGTCTTGGTTTGCGACACGTGCGAACTCCCGAGAATGGTACACGGAGGTGGTAAAGGCGAGCATAGGCCGCCACTGCCAACGGGGCAATGAGTGACGCGCGCTCACGCATCGATTATCGGCGGAACAACTCGACCTGGAATTGATGCAGACGGCATCGACGGGAATCAAGACACTGAAAAACCCGTTACTTTAGCTCGGCCTGCTCGATCCAACCGCCGCCCAGCACGCGATTACCGTCATAGAACACGACCGCCTGGCCGGGCGTCACGGCGGACTGCAACTCATCGAATACGACGTGGGCACCGCCATCGGATGTGGGTGTCACAATGGCCGCCACCGGCGTGTGACGGTAACGAATCTTGGTGCTGCAGCGCAGTTCTACCGTTGGCGGTTCAATCAGCCAGTTAATCCGTGAGGCAATCAACCCAGTCGCCAACAACTCGTCGGGGTCGCCGATCACGACATCGCGGGTTTCCGGGATAATGTCCAACACATAGCGACGACTCGTGGCGGCAACGCCAAGTCCCTTGCGCTGACCGATGGTGTACCTCTCATAGCCATCGTGCGTGCCGACGACATGTCCGGATGTATCAACAATTGCTCCTGACGTATCCAACCCCGGCCGGCGGCGCTTCACCACTGCCGCATGATCGCCATCCGGAACGAAGCAGATCTCCACGGAGTCGGGCTTGGCTGCGACATTCAGGCCGTACTCGCGGGCCAACTCACGCACATGGCTCTTCTGCATGCCGCCAATCGGAAACAACACGCGCGGCAGCAACTCGCGCTTGAGGCCAAACAAGACGTATGACTGGTCCTTCTCCGGATCCACGCCACGATGCAATGCGCCGTCAATCACCTGGGCATAATGCCCCGTGGCCACGGACTCAGCATCGACGGTGCGGGCGAACTCCCACAGCCGGCCAAACTTCAACCAGGTGTTGCACATTACGCACGGGTTCGGTGTCCGCCCGGCTAGATACTCGTCCGCGAAGTAATCGATGATCCGACCAAAGTCCTCCTCGAAGTCGATTGCGTAGAAGGGAATGTCCAACCTGTCGGCGACACGGCGCGCATCGCCGGCATCGACAGCCGAGCAACAGCCGCGATGTTTTTCAGGCGTTGAACGCTGACTCACAGGTGTCGGCAAATCGCAAGGTTCGTTCGGCGACTCCGCCTTGTGCTCGTGGACGCCTGTGCGCATGAACAAGCCCACCACGTCGTGGCCCTGTCGCTTGAGCAACTCGGCACACACGCTGCTATCAACCCCACCCGACATCGCCAGCAGAACCCGCATAACCTGATTGGTCCGTCGTTTTTCGTCCGTGTTCCATCGTAGCAAACATTTTCTCAAAGAAATTGTACGACGACGGGCACGGATCCCCACTAATTAGGACGGGGCGAGGCCCGATCAGGTTCTGCACAACGGACAAAAGAAAATGCGACTGACACTCCGCACTCTGCTTGCTTATCTTGACGACACTCTCGATCCGGTTCAGGCTCGGCAGATCGGGGAAAAGGTCGCCGAGAGTACAGTGGCACAAGAATTGATCGACAAGATCAAGCGTGTCGCCCGCAGACGCAGCATCACGATTCCGTCGGCGACTGGACCTGACGCTGCCGACCCTAATCTAGTTGCCGAGTATCTCGACAATGATCTACCCGTCGAGAAGATCGCCGAGATCGAGGAACAAGCACTTCATTCCGATGTCCACCTGGCTGAAATTGCGGCATGCCATCAGTTGTTGACGCTGATCATGTCGGAGCCGGCGAAGGTACCGCCGATGTCCCGGCAGCGCATGTACGGTCTGGTTAAAGGCCCGGAAGTTGATGTCAGCCGCATTGTGCCGCGAGTCGCTCCAGCCACACTTGCCGAGTTGGAGTTGGCCGAAGAGACAGATGGCGATGTGCTTGTTTCGCGCCATGGTGGTCCAACGCGATTGTGGGTCGCCGGCGGTCTGGCGATCGGGTTAGTTCTAGCCGTCTGGCAAGCGATGCGTCATCCCGATGCCGTGACGCCGAAACCGCCGGCTGCACCGGTGGTGGCGGAAAATAAGCCGCAGCCCAATGTACCTGAGACTCCCAAGGAAAAGGAAGCGGAGAAGCCAAAGCCTGCCGACGTTCCCGTTCCGGAACCGAAAGATCAACCCAAGGAGCAGCCGAAAGAAAAAGCGCCGCCGCCTGACGCGCCGGTAATGCCGGAGAAGAAGCCGGAGCCTGACGCGCCGGTCGCAGTACCTCCGGTCGCGAAACCCGTTCTTGCCACTTCCCGCAAGCCATCCGACGAAACGAAAGAAGTCGGCAAGCTGGTCAATACCGGCGTGCTGCTGCAACGTGCCACGGACAACTCTGAGTGGAAGCGTGTGGCCGCCAACGGCCCAATTGCAGGCGGGTCGCGACTGATGGCGTTGCCGGGGATTGTCAGTGAAGTACGACTGGGTGACATCGTATTAGAACTGTTCGGCACGATGATCGACGTGCATCAGGTGCCAATGTTCGAGTCGGCGGCCACGGCGTTTGTGCCCGCCGCTGGTTTCACGGCCGATGTGCGGTTGGATCGCGGCCGCATCTATTTGCGCGCGGCTCAAGCCGCCGGTGCCAAGGTTCGCCTTCGACTCGGCGATGATCTTTTCGACATAGCCCTTGCTGACGATAAAGCTGAAGTTCTGGCCGAGCGCACGAGCATTCCTGATGGCGTGCCCTTTGCGCGTGATCGGGCCAAACAGCAACCGGCCAATGGGCTGGGCGGAATTATTGTCACGCAAGGGAAAGCAACTGTGCAAATGAACCTTGCGACTGATGCCACGCTGGTGGCCGAGCCGAAACCGCTGATGTGGCGCTGGAGTTCAGCGGGCGCAGCTGAGGCGGCGACTGAGTTGGCGGAGCCAAGTCCGTTGTGGGGACGACTGCCGGTGGTGAATGGGCCGGACCGAGTCGCAGCTGTCGAAATGGAACAGGCAATTAAGCGGCTGCCACGACAATTAAGCGACCCATCCAAGAACACAAACGTCGCCATCGCAGAGCTGGCGCTTGAAAGGCCGCGGGCGATCCGGCGCCTGGCCATCTATTGTCAGGCAGCATTGGATGACATGTCGATACTGGATGCCATGGATGATCCGACGAATGGCGACTCAAGGAATGCAGCACTATCTGCCATCCACAATTGGCTGGGTCGTGGCCCGGATCGCGCCGGCATACTCTTCGACGCCTTGATTAAGCAAAAACGCTTTAGCGAAGCTGAAGCGGAAGCCGCGTTGGCAATGTGGTTCGGCTACACGGAGCCTGACTTGAAAGACCCACGCACGTATGCCAATGTCCTTGATGCACTTAGCAGCGAAAAACTGCCCGTGCGTGAACTCGCCATTTGGCGGCTATCGCAACTCGATACGGAAGGCACGAAGCTCATTCGCTTCGTGGCGACGGACCCGGCCGATGTGCGTCAACGAGCGGTACAGGAATGGAAACGCCGCATTCCCGACGGACAATTGCCGCCTGGTCGTATGAGATGACTGCAAGTTTGAGCTCAGGTGTAACGCCCGCGCCGGTATTCCGCCTCGAAGAACACGGGAAGATACCGATCCACTTGCAGGTAGCCGACGTCGGTTAGCTCCACGCCGGTGGGGGTGACTTCCAACAGGTTTTCGGCCGCCAGGACACGAAATGCCTCCGCGAACTCTTTGGAGATTTCGACGCCAAACTTACTGCGGAAGTAAGCGGCATCAAGCCTGCCTGTCTTGAGTTGCAGCACGACCTCTCGGGTCAGGCGCTGTTTCGGTGTCGTTTGAAATGCTCGATGTAGCGGCAATTCATTGCGCTCCAATAAGGCCGGAATGTACTCATCCCAGCCATCGACGTTCTGAATGTGAACGCCGTTCATGTGGCCGAAGGATGCCACGCCGGTGCCCAGCATGTCGGCCCCGCGCCACAGTGAATCGCGATAAACAAACTCGGGCATCTTCGCTGCCTTGCGCACGACTGTGTATGCGCTGGATCGTTCATAACCATTGGCCAGGAATTCATCAAACGCTTCGCGCACCCAGCGCCGCTTTGTTGGCCAATCGGCAATCGTGAATATCGGTTGACTACCGTCTCCGGCATTGAGTTCCTTGGAATACACTGTGTTGTACGGCAACTCCATGGCGTAAACGGTCACACTGTCCGGAGCCAGTGCGATGGTCTTACGAATGCAATCGCGCCAGTTGTCATCAGTCTCGCCGACCATGCCGGCAATCAAGTCGATGTTAATCTGATCGAAACCGCAATCACGAGCCCAGCCATACGAGCGATGAATCTCGGCCGACAAGTGCGCCCGGCCATTGCTCTCAAGTATCGCATCGGAAAAGTTCTCGATGCCAAGACTCAGTCGAGTGACACCGAGTTCTTTGAGCGCCTGCAACTTGTGCAGTTGCAGCGTGCCCGGTTCACATTCAAAAGTCACTTCACGTGCCGGCTCCCACGGCAAGATCGCCTGCAGCCGCGTCATCAAGCTCGTGAGTTGCGATGCACTCAAGTAAGAAGGTGTGCCGCCACCGAAGTAGACAAATTGCAAATCACGTCCGGCAACGGCCGGTTTGCGTGAATACAACTCGACTTCGCGGATAATAGCTTCACTATATGTCGCGACTTCATCGCCGTTCTTGTCCGTGTACACACGAAAGTAACAGAACTTGCACCGCTTGCGGCAAAACGGGATATGCAGATACAAACCTAGCGGCGTGTCTTTCACGGGCGGGGCATCGAGCGCAGCAAGCGCAACCGGCAAATGCTCCGGCGTCCAAGCGGCAAACGGTGGATAGTTGGCAACGAAGTAATTGCC
>JANLTA010000261.1:0-2367 GCA_031362705.1 Gemmataceae bacterium
CGTCGCCATCGACACCGGCGACCCTGACGGCGGCGAAGGCGACGTGATGTTTGGCGAGGAAGTCGACGACGTCATGCTCGGCCAGCAGGGCGATGACCGCATGTGGGGTGGCTCGGGCGCCGACGACATGATCGGCGGCCACAACGTTGCCGGCGGCGTCGACGAGATCATGCTGCCCGCGGTGCAGGCGGCCAACGGCCTCGCCAAGTACAACGATCTCATTGATGGCGGCAGCGGCAACGACGCCATGAAAGGCGACAATGCCATCGTTTGGCGGCGTGGCGACGATCTCAATCCGCGCTTCCGCCTGCTCACCGCGCCGACGCTCTACACCACCACCGACTCGACCATCACTACGAACGTCGGCTCGGCGCAGCAGAGCGATCCGAATGACACTGTCGGGCGCGATATCCAGGTGCTCGACCACTCCGACGCGGTGCAAGCCAATCCGCTGGGCCGCTTCGGCGATGATCTGATGGCGGGCGGCGCCGGCGACGATCTGATGCTCGGCGATCTCGGCAACGATATCATGCAGGGCGACGGCTCGATCAGCGCGGTAGCCGATCCGGGACCGAATACCATCATGATCGGCGTTGCCGACGCCGGTGGGCCGCCAAATACCTCGGGAACGCTGTACTTCAACGTCCCCGAGGCGGCGACCGATGGCGACGATTACATGGAAGGCAGCGGCGGCAACGACTTGATGTACGGCGGCCTCGGCCAGGACGACATGATCGGCGGCAGTTCGGCGTTGTTTGGCCTGAATGATGTTAACGCCGCGTTGCTTGGGTTCATTGACGAACAGTTGCGACCAGACGGTTCGGACACGATCTTCGGCGGCGCCGGGGTCGATATCACACGCAACAATATCGGCGACGCGACCGAAGATGGGGCTACCCACGTAATCTCGGCACTTGCGACCGGCCACGCGCGCGATGCCGATTTCATCATGGGCGACAACGCGAACGTATTCCGCCCGGTGAAAGCGCCCGATGATTTCCATACGTTCAATTACGACAACTATACGTACGATCCGGCTACTCAGACGGTTGGTTTGCGGATCATCCCGCGCGCAATGCAGCAACTCGATTACACGCTGGGTGGCGGTGACTTCGCGGGCGGTGGGTATAACGCATTTGGTCAGGCGGCGCCGACAGGCAAACCGGTAGACAACGGTCTGGCGGACCTGATCCATGGCGAATCCGGCGATGATTACATCTTTGGCATGACCGGCAGTGACGTCATTTTCGGAGAAGGTCAGGACGACGACATCGTCGGTGGCTACGGTAACGACTGGATTTCCGGCGGCACCGGGCAAGATGGGGTGTTGGGCGACGATGGCCTGATCCGAACCAGCCGCAACTCAACCGCGGGTGAGCCGCTTTATGGCGTTATTGGTCTGCTGCCGGCGAGCGCCGATGATCCGAAATACAATCAGGGTACCGTGCTCGACGAGCTTATCGCGACGCCGGGCAATATCCAGATTGCAACCATCAATATCAGCGGGGAACTGAAGAAGACCGCGGATCTCACGCCGTTCAGCTACCAAAAGAATTGGCTGGCGCTGGACGACGAGTTCCCGAACAACATCAGCAACACGCCGTTCGCCGATGACATCATCTTCGGTGGCTTGGGCAGCGATTTCCTGCACGGCGGGTCGGGTGATGACGCGATTTCCGGGGCGGAAGCGCTGGAACACGCCTATGTGCCGACTTACAACGCCTCTGGCGCACCGAACGGGACGCTCGATCTGGGATACAACGCGGTCGGTATTCCGAAAAATCCGGGCAATGTGCTCGCGTTCAATTCGCAAGATCTTGATGGACAGCACCAAAACAATCGATTCCGCGCCGGTGAATTTGCCTTATACGACGAGTTTGATCCGCGGCGGGAGATTCAGATCATTCTGACATCTACTAATGCACTGGCACCCGTGGGTACTGCATACAAGGGCGAAACTGGCGTTACCGTGGGTGAATTCCTGCTCAACTTTAACGAGAACGAAGGTGTCGTCCGCCCGGCTGGCACGTTGCCGAAAGTCACGGGGCAGCAGACCGAGAGCTATCCCCAAGTCCGCGATGACGGCAAGGACGCGATCTTCGGTGATCTCGGCAACGATTGGTTGGTGGGCGGCACCGGGCGCGATGATTTGTTCGGTGGCTGGGGTAATGACTACCTGAATGCCGACGACAATCTGCATACCGAAACTGTGGGCGTGGCAGCGTTATACGACAACGAATCGCCCGATACGCACCCGTACTACGAGGATCGCGCCTACGGCGGCGCGGGACGCGACATACTGATCGGCAATACCGGCGGCGATCGCCTGATCGATTGGGTGGGCGAGTACAACAGCTTCCTGGTGCC
>JANLTA010000924.1:0-3250 GCA_031362705.1 Gemmataceae bacterium
GGGCCGGCGGAGCTGATGCGTCTGCTCGTACCCAAGGGCTGTGTTGCCGTAGATGGCGTAAGCCTGACGGTGGTCGAGATGCTAACGGATCGGTTCAGTATCATGCTCATTCCGCACACGTTGTCGGTGACCACGCTGGGAATTAAGAACGTCGGCGACGCGGTCAACCTGGAAGCCGACTTGATCGGGAAATACGTGGCGAAATGCGTAACACCATACCAGTAGACGAAGTACCACGCCACACGCTCGGCTTCATCCGCGCCCGCCTGGCCGAGTACGGCGTGCGGCCAAAGAGCAAGCTCGGGCAGAACTTCCTCATTGACTTGAATCTGCTTGATGTCCTGGTGGACGCGGCCGACTTGCAGCCCAGCGACCTCATTCTCGAAGTCGGCTGCGGCACTGGTAGTCTCACGGTAAGGTTGGCGAAGCAGGCCGGCGCGGTGGTCGGCGTGGAAATTGATTCGGATCTCAATCAGTTGGTTAGCGATCTGCTGCCGAACAATCTCAAGGTCGAGATCATCAACGCCGATGTGCTGCGCAATAAGAACGCGTTGAATCCGGACGTTATCGCCAAGATCGATGAGATGCGGCTGCGGCATTCGTGTTCGACCTTTAAGCTCATCTCCAACCTTCCGTATTCGGTAGCGACGCCGGTGATCGCCAACTTCCTGATTCACGGCCCGGTGCCGGAGCGCCTGGTTGTCACCGTGCAGTGGGAGATTGCCGAGCGCATGACGGCAACGGTCGGCTCGGAACATTACGGGGCACTGGCGGTGTTACTGCAAAGCGTTGCCCATGCCGAGGTGGTGCGCAAGCTCGCGCCGACGGTGTTTTGGCCTAGGCCGATGGTGGATTCGGCCATCGTGCTGATTAAGCCTGATCCCGCGAAACGTGAACAAGTCGGCGACGTGCCGGCGTTCCGGACGTTTCTGCGTGATCTATATGTGCACAAACGTAAATCGCTACGAGCGGCGTTGACCGGTTGGCCAACAGGTCGCCGTGACAAAGCGACAGTCGATGAATTGTTGGCACGATTAGGCATTGCCGCATCCACGCGCGCCGAGCAATTGAACCCGGAACAGCATCGAATGCTATGGCGGGCGTTCGCATGAACACATTGATTTCGATTCGTAGGGTGGGTCGAGTACTCGAGACCCACCAGAGCGAAATTGTCCCATCGGTGGGTCTCGCAGTCTCGACCCACCCTACAGCAAAACGTGAAAGCACAATTCGTGTCGCCCAAATCGTTGCATGCACGGAGGCCGAAGGACCGGGCAAACGGTTTGCGCTGTGGTTTCAAGGTTGCCCGTTGCGCTGCGCTGGCTGCTGCAACCCCGAGATGTTGCCATTCATCGGCGGCGAGAAGATGACCGTAAGCGCCGTCGCTGAATCAATACGTTTAGCGCGTGACGAACATGGCATCGAAGGCATCTCGCTGCTGGGCGGCGAGCCGTTCGCACATGTCGCCGGGGCAGGGGGGGTAGCCCGGGTTGCGCGTGACCTCGGCCTCGGCGTGATGATTTATTCGGGATACACGTTGTCGGAATTGCACGCAATGTCTGACGCAAACGTCCAAGCGTTGCTTGCATTGACCGATGTCCTTGTCGATGGCCCATATCTGCAAGACCAACCCGAAACCCGCCGTCGCTGGGTTGGCTCGGCCAATCAACAAGTACATTTCCTGACAAATCGCTATTCGCCCAGCGACCCTTGTTGGTCATGCTCCAATACATTGGAGATTCGACTGCGCGATGGTGAAGTATCCGTCAATGGTTTCCCCAGTCGTGCGGCCGTCGGTATGTGGCTGCGGCCCAAGCTCATTGAGGCGTCGTGAGCGACAAGCCGATAATTGTATCCAAATTTGAAGGCCGGCTCATCGGTCTGGCGCGGGCGATCGTGCGCTTGACGCCAATCGACGCCGCTTTGCCATTTCTGCTGGACAAGATTACTATTCCGCCGGCGTACAGCCCGAGTTGCCTGCAACTCGTCTGCGACAGCTTGGCCAAAGGCTGCGTGATGTACCTCGCAAAGGTCGGCGGCTGGCGGCGCGAGCGCTTCCTGCACGGTGATCAACCGATAGAGGGCCGATTGTGGCAGCGCGTGCCGACGGCCGAGCGGCAGTTGGAGTTCTCGCGGCATGTGTTTGACTTCCTGATCTGGCTCACCGCGCATCATCCGGCACTGGCCAAGCCGTGGTATCCGCCAGCCGAAGAGTTGACGGTCGCGGACCGGTTGGTGATCTTCCTGGCTTACGATGGCTTCCGCGATACCGAAGCGGGTCTGTCGTGGCGGCATCGGCCAATCTTCGCGCGAAATCCACTAAGTCGCCTGATGTGGCCCGACGATTTCGAGGGCATGATCGCGCAGCCGCCGGATTTTGCCGGGTGGGGCGGTGGACTCGCGGCATCTATACTGGAAGTGTTGCAGGTGCCGCTGACTGACCGGTGGTTAGCCGTCGAGTATGGCAAGAGCGAAGTCCGCGAGTGGGTCACGATGCAAAAGCTGGCCGAGGCGCAGGACTTAGTCCTCGACCATTTTCTGCCGGCCATCAACCACGGGCGGCGCGACCTGGCGGGCTTCCTCATTCGCGCGGCAGCGCGTTATTGCGGCCCAACCGTTCGCGGCGAACATCTGACGGCGGGGTTGTCCACCGGCGGCATGACGCGATTGGCTGAGCGATTCGCCATTCGTCGCCAGGCGGCCGTGTTGGCGCGGGCGCTGGATCGCCTTGCCCTGTGGGAACGTCAGGCGCGTTTTGTCGGCTATCTCGACGATGGCTATCAAATCGCCCAGTTTTTCCTGTCAGAATGGGACGCTGTCGAAGCGGGGCCGGCACTGATTCGCGCCCGTGACTTGTTGCGGCAATTGGAGCCGCTGGCCGGCGGAGGAGGAACCGATGAGTCGGGCATACCGGGTGAGCGTGAGCGAGTCGGCACGGCGGCTGATTCATGCGACCGATGAAGTCAGCACCTCGCTGGGCATTCTCGAAATCCTGCCATGCGAAGAAATGGCCGCGTTGCTGGAAGCCGAGTTGATTCGCGGCGGCTTCCACAAGGACGGTGAGATGCTGCGCCGTGATGCCGACGGCGCGACAGTCATCGTTGATCCCACCAATGGCAACGTGACCGTTCGCTCGGAAACGCAGGACGACGTTTCTCTCCGATCCCGCAAACAAGCGCTGGCGTTCGAGGACATCGGCCCGACCGAGCGGACCGTACGCAGACAATTGCACAAGCAGGCCAAAGCTGAT
>JANLTA010000221.1:0-2282 GCA_031362705.1 Gemmataceae bacterium
ACGCAGGAATCGATGTTCAGCTACATGCGCGTCAGCGAAGGTGGGCCAGCGCGCCTGGATGGCCCGCGCACCGAGGTTGATTTGTTAGCCGACTTGGGCCTGAGAATTTTCGGCGACGCTGGTCCCGTCAACTGGCGCGAGATGCAGCAACATGCCAGCATCCGGTCGTTGATGGCCAAAGTGATTCCAGGATTGGAATCCATGGCCCATGTGGACCGTGATCGCCGCGAGTTCACGATTCCGGGGCGAGTGCTTCAGGTGCCACACTTTGCCACGCCGAACGGCAAAGCTCACTTCGCCGTGGTACCCGTACCGCCGCTCGCAGGCGGCACCGATGAATTGCGCTTGATGACGATTCGTAGCGAAGGCCAATTCAACACTGTGGTCTACGAAGACACGGATATCTATCGCCGACAGGATCGCCGCGATGTGATCCTGATGCATCCTGAAGACATGAAGCATCGTGGATTGGCCGAGGATCAGCGCGTCACGGTGCGAAGTTCGACTGGCGAGATGAGGAGTCTGCTGGCCCGACCGTTTGCCGATATCCGGTCGGGCAATGCGATGATGTACTATCCCGAGGCCAATGTGCTTGTGCCCAAAACAGTCGATCCTGACTCCAAGACGCCGGCGTTCAAATGCGTCCTTGTCACAGTGTCACCCGACGCGGTTGTGGCCGCGCCGGATGCCGCAGGCCGTCGCGAATTAGCTCGCGTTTAGGCCCGTGCCGTGATGCCGCTGGGCGATGGTTTAGCGTCTTTGGCCGGCGATGGTAGCCGCGTCGATGATTGCGGATCAATCTGGTTCTTGGCCGCCACATACTGCCGGCGCTTTTCGATGAGCGCGAACATTTCCTGAAACATGGCGACGACTTCGCTCTCTTCGATGGGCTTGGCCAGGTAGCCATCCATGCCGCCGGCGAGGCATTTCTCTTTGTCACCCTTGATCGCATGGGCCGTCAGGGCCACGATCGGCAGGTGATCGTCCGGGTGGGTCTCGCCTTGTCGAATTTTCGCGGTCGCTTCCATGCCGCCCATTTCGGGCATTTGCAAGTCCATCAAAACAATGTCGGGATCATGAATCTGCAGATAGGCCACGGCCTCCTTGCCATTAACGACGGTCACCACGTCGTGGCCCATCTTGCCGATGAGATGTTGGGCGACTTGCCGGTTCACGTAGTTGTCTTCGGCCACAAGTATCCGCAATCGGCCAACGCCAAGCCGCGCGGATCGACCCGACGTCGGCCCGTTCGGCGTGAATGACATGAGATCGACCGTGTCCAGACCTTCCTGCGACGACTCCACGGTGTCAATGATGGCGTTGTACAGCAGCGATTGCTTGATTGGCTTGACCACAAACGCCGCGACGCCCAGCTCCTGGCACCGTTGGCTCTCGCATTGGTCTTCGGATGTCAGCATAAGGATTGTCGAGGTGGCCAACCCGTAGCGTTTGCGCAGTTCGCGCGTCAGCTCGAAACCATCCATCCCGGGCATCTTGGCGTCCAGCAAGACTAGTGCCGGCATCGTTTCCGTTTGGGCTTTCGCTTTTTCTAAAAAATCCAGTGCTTCTTTCGCGCCGGGCACGACGATCGGTCTCATGCCCCACGCTTCGAGCATTTCTTTCAGAATGCGGCGGTTGGTGGCATTGTCGTCGACCACCAACACCGGCAGATCGGCCAGTTCTTTTGGCGAGAACATGGCATGGGGTGCCGCCGAATGGAGCGAGCGGGCGAAGCGCGTCGTGAAGTGAAACGTGCTGCCTTCGTTTTCTTTGCTGTTGACCCAAACACGGCCGCCCATCATCTCGACAATGCGCGTACAGATCGTCAGGCCCAAGCCCGTGCCGCCGAAGCGGCGAGTGGTGGAACCGTCGGCCTGTGTGAACGGCTCGAAGATGGCCGCTTGTTTGTCATGCGGGATGCCAATGCCCGTGTCGGTCACGGAGATATGTAGTAGCGGATTGCGCGGATCAGGTCCAACACCGCTGCGATCAAGCGGCTGGTCCATCGCCAGGTCCACTTTGACGAGGATCTCGCCTTTCTCCGTGAATTTGAGGGCATTGCCGACCAAGTTGGTGATCACCTGCCGCATCCGCATCGGGTCGCCGACCAATCGATCCGGGACTTCCGGGCCGATCAACAGCGCCAATTCCAGTTGCTTGGCGTGTGCCCGCACGGCAAGCGGCCGCAGGGAATCGGCGATGAAATCACGCAACTCAAACTCGACGGCGTCCAGCGACATGCGGCCCGCCTCGATCTTCGAGAAGTCGAGAATGTCGTTGAT
>JANLTA010000963.1:0-5073 GCA_031362705.1 Gemmataceae bacterium
CGAGCGGGTAACGTGGCTCGTCGTCAAATTCGTCCGTCGAACGGAGGAATCCGTTGGCGAGTGGCATCATACCCAACGACAGGACCATGGGCAGGCGCTCGCCGCCGCAGCCACGGCAGGTCGTCCTTCGCACGCAATCCCGTCGCGGCTCAGCGCGTTTTTCAGGATGTGATTGGACAGACAGCTCGTCAAGTAGCATTGTCATTGTTGCACCAGAATCCGAATGAAGTGGCGATCTCCATACTTTGGCGCATCGCCGGGTTCCAGAGTTTCACACTTCAGTCGCAACAACATCACAAGTCTTGGGAAGAACTGTGGATGTCAATTGGCAACCGTCCACCGCGCGCTTCCATCGCGACAGATCCGAGGAGAAACGGAAACGCAAGAGGTACTTAAAGAACTCCCAGCACGTCCCCACACGAACGTGCGATACACCGTTACCGCGCATTCGCGCGAACACATTAAACTCCAGGACACGCAGTCCCAGGTGGTGGCACTTGACCATGATTTCGGGGTCGAGCAGCCATCCCTTCGATGTCAGCTGCAGTAGCGGCAAGACACTGCGTGGAAAGAGTTTGGGGCTGCCATTGATGTCGATCGAATTGAGGGACGGCCAAAGTAACCGGACGAACGCATTATAAAAGACACTGACGACCTTGCGGAACAGCCCGTCCATGCGAAATCGCCGGCGCACCTTGGCAATGACTTGTCCGTCCGCGGCGGCTGCCGCTTCGTACAAACTCACCACGTCCTCGGCATCCACTTGACCATCAGCCGGGATGATGCCAAGGAGGTTTCCAGAGGCCAACGGCAGGCCGCAGAGCACGCCGTGACCGTAGCCTTCGTTGATTTCGACGCGGTGTTGAGTGATTAACTCTCCCGCGTCGGCCAGCTTTTGGAGCACGGCACCTGTGCGATCACGCGAGCCGTTGTCGACCGCCACGATCTCGAGGCGATAACCGGCGCGTTCGAACGCCCGCCAAAGTCGCCGCGCGGTGTATTCAACGATTGCCTCCTCGTTGTAGCAGGGCATGACGAGGGACAGATCAGGGGGCGCGGATACTTGCATGGTTGAATCCTCGGCGCGGCAATTAGGCTGGTACAGCCGACACGACCGGCTTTTCCGTAGACGCTAGTGCTCGGCGCAGGTCGCGAGCGAACATCGTGCGCGTGAATTTTCCCAAGCCGGCGGGGTGTTCGCCAAACGTGGTAATGCGACTGGTAATGACCGCTCGCCGGGACGGTTCCACATAGGTTTCAAACGACTTTGGCTGACCGAGGCGGTAATCCCCGAGTTCGCGCTTGTAACCGTCGGCCCGCCAGGCTTCGACGTCGAATTCCGTGATCCAGACGGGGTCGTTTGCCAAACTGTCGGCAAACGGAGTATGAAGCAGCATGCACCGCAAGTAGTCGGTGACCGACTGCACCATGTCCATTACGTTGCCGTCCGCGTCGCGACCGATGGCGGCGGCGATCGCAGTTTGGAGAAAATCGATCGCCTGCTGCGTGACAAAAAAGCGACCCAGCATGGAGTACTTACTCAGAAGGTTGCCGCCCATTTCGCCACTCACGAGCTTGTCGAAATGCTCCGCGGCCCATGTCATGCAGTCCGCGCGGCTGTCGAACAATTCTTCACGACTCTCGGTGACAAAGTCGGCGATGACGGCGCGGAAAGCGGGCGGCGCCTCATCGAGCATCGCTTGAAGCTGGCAAATCAGATCGAAGGGCGACACGCCGCACTGGCGGGCGAGTTCGAACGCCTCCTCAAAGTTGCCCTCGTAATAAAACGTCGTCAGCAGCAAATGGAAGACCCGCGCCTGCAGATAGTCGTCGAAGCTAAAGGTCGGAGTTTCGACGACCATTTCCTCGGTTTCGACCACCGGCTTGTCCAAATAAAGGCCGACGTCACGCGCGACCACTCGGAAGCGCGTCTGGAAGCCAAAATGCCGGCGGCTATCGGGATTACTCAACGGCGCTCCATGGAGGAGCATGAGTTGATGGGCGGACACCCGCGCGACTCCCGTCTGCAAGAGATCACGCACGGCCTTCATGAACGACGCCTTCGTTTCGCCCGGCAAACAGAGGATCAACTCGCCGTACGATTGCATGCCCTGGGCGCGCACCTCTTTTTGAATCTCGGCATACGAATCCAGGCTGATATTGGAACGTTTGATGTTGCTCAAGACTTCCGGGTTCAGCGATTGCACGGCCGCGGTCATCGGCAGGCTGCGACGAACTTTGCGCATCACCCGGATGATGCGTTCGCTGTGGTTTTTGCCGGTGGTAGTTCGGATGTAGTTCGGCCAGCCAAATCGTTCTTGAAGATGACTGATGTAGTCGGCTATTTCTTCGTCACGCGGGTACATGCCGAAATTATCGTCGGCAAAGCAGAGCGGCTGTTCGGGTCGAATGCGCTCGGCCAAATAGAGCAGGTCGGACTTGACGTTGTCGACGGAATGAGCGGAAATCTTGTTATTCGAAGCGACACTTGAGTTACAAAAAGTACAGCCAAAGGGACAGCCCCGACAAATCTGCAGCATTGGGAAATATCCCGTTGCAAGGAATGGGTCCAGCAAACCGTTTACATAGGGCGACGGTATTTCGTCGAGATCCCGGATACGCTCGACTTCCTGGCCCACGACAAACGCGCCGGTTCGGCGGTTGATCCAATGATTTCCGGGCACCGACTCTTCCTGAAGACCGTCCATTGACATCCGGACGTCTGCGAAACGGCGGATGATGTTCAGGAAGGACCGTTCGCCTTCGTAAGTTGGACCGCGTACTGCGACATCAATCTCCGGCATGCCGCGCAAGAAAGATTCCTGCTCTTCATCGGTCAGCGGATAATTGGGACCGCCAAGCAAGACCAACGTCTTCGGATGGCGTTCTTTGGCATGGCGGGCAAATGACAGGGAAAGGTTGTGGTTCCACGAATAACTGCTCAGGCCAAGCACGTCGGGCGGGGCCGATTCCAGTGCCGCCCTGAGGTCCTGAGGTTCCCGGAACAGTGAGATTTCCACCGGGCATTTCGGCGGCGCGTTGGCTTGAACGTACGTGGCCAGATTGGCGATGCCCAGTGGATAGACATCGGAACTAATGGTCACCTGATTGTGGCCTAAATCGGCAAGGTAAATGCGCATCACCATGATATCTGATCCTTAGGCCGATTGGGCCAGCGACGGTCCAAGCTGGGCGCCATGAAATGCCAAAGTGCGGCCAATCCCGCCAGCAATGGTCGTCGACGGCGTCCAGTTCAGCAGTTCAATAAGGCGCTTGACTGAAACGGGGGCATGATTCATTTCTTCGGCGCGAACAGGGACGGCCCCAAAATGCAGTCGTTCGTCGGGTATCTTCAAAATGCGCGCCGCTGAACTAACAAAAGTCCGCACCGGCTTCAGCACGCCTGTGGCAAGGTTCACAATTTCACCCGGCACGGCCTGGCTTTGACCAAGACGTAAGAGGCCCTCGGCCACATCTTCGACGTAAGTGAAATCCCTGAGTTGATCGCCGGGCGTCAAATCCAACGACGAACCAATTCGTGCGGCCTCGCGTAGGGAAGGAAAAAGGCGGTAACTTTCTTCGCCGGGACCATAGACAGTGAACAGCCTGGCTGTCACGCCACGGAGACCTAGTTCCTGGCACGCCTGAGTCAGGGCGATCGTACCCGCCAATTTTGATCGGCCGTATAGCGTCGTCGGGAGCGGCCGCGTCGATTCCTCGAGATTGCCTTGGGCGGCTCCATATTCTTGCGCCGTTCCGACATGGACGATCATCGATTGGAGGCGGTTGGCCGGCCCAGATTCAGCTAGTCCGTATGCAACGTCTCTAACCAGTCGAGCATTGATGTCACAGGCGATGTCGGGAGATTGCTGCGCGGGATCGACGCCGTAGCCGGCGAGATTGAATACGATCGAAGGGCTGACATCCCGCACGAGCCGGCGGAGGCCTTTGCCATCACGCAAATCTTGCTCAACGACATCACACTGCACCTGATACTGACGGAAAATTTGCTCCGCCGCGTTACTTTCGCGTACCACTAAGACCGCATCAGCCCGTGCTTGCGCGAGCAACCGGGCGACCCACCGGCCAATAAAGCCCGCGGCACCCAAAACGAGAACGCGCTTGCCGCAATACAACTCAGTGAAACCGGTAATGTCTTTCATGGTCCAGGCGCTCCAGTAGCTGGAGCGGGGCGAGCGAGCATTTCGTTGACAGTATTCGGTCCGTCTACCACCTCAAACCCTCGGCCGGTCACGGACGGACCATCGACGTTCCACACTGGCCGGTCGGGGTACGCCGCAAGCAAGCGCGCCCGAATCTCTGGGGAACGATCCCAAGCATATATGGGCATGTCCGCGCTCAAATCGAGCGGATTGTAGACGGCGGCCGAGGCATAATCGGGGTGGCGATTGCCACGGATCAGCACTAGACTACGGCCAAAACCATACTGGTGCGACAACTCTCGGATGTCGGGCCGCATGCCGCGATAATGGTGATACTTGTCGGCTGCACGCCACGGGATGTAATTGATCAAAGTCATGACACAAAGACACCCAACGCCGGCGAGCAGCCGGGTTTGATCGCCTGAGTTGCGCAACTGTTGTCCCAGTACCTGTATGCCGCGAGCCGACAAAGCCACGCATGGCACGATAATCAGATACCAGTACCGGGCACCAAAGTCTGGCCCGCCGCTGAACCAATAAAAACTGTGAATGCCGATGATCGCTGCTAGAGCTGCAAACATCAAACGGTCGCCACGCGTCCAGGGCCGAGACACCAACGCTATGGCGATCAGAAGCAGTGAGCCGGTTGCCCAACCGAAAAGCTCAACGTTGGTGGAGAACAGATTGAGGTTGGCATTGATAAGCACATCAAGGGGACCGTGCCCCGGAAACGGGTCAAGACCAGTCCAACCAAGTCCCCGGTTTGCCCCAAAGCCAAGCGAATTGGTCCCTGCACCATAAGTGCGATCGCAGTACACATTAATGGGAAACGCCAACGGGTTTCCAGTCAGAGCGTAGTTATACGGCAGTGTTAATCCGCCCATCAACAGGGCACCAAAGGCTAGGATCC
>JANLTA010000229.1:0-2851 GCA_031362705.1 Gemmataceae bacterium
ACTGGCAACAAAGCCGTAAGCGCACAAAGCAAAGGTAATCCCGCCGCGCGACAGCGCGAACCACGGCCCCCATGCCGAGTCGGCCACGTCTTTGCCATACACGACAGCGATCAACGTCGCGGCCGCCCCGATCACGGACGCCTCGAATACATGCCCTGGCCGAATGTGGTACATGTACCAGCCCACGGCGAAGGCAATTGGTATCGTTGCCGCGATGGTGAACGTGCCCCACGACGAACCGGGCACTTCAATCATCGTCCCGTCAGCTCGCGGGATCGATTCGCCTCCCAGCGCTTTGACAACGACAAATCCCAATCCCGCTAGTGCGATCACCACGATAAAGAGGATGGCTAGCGAGGTGACGCCGGAGGCAAATGGCCCCAACTCGGTCCGCGCGATCTCGGCCAAAGACTTGCCGCCGCGGCGCACCGACGCTCCAAGCACGAGCATGTCCTGCACCGCGCCGGCCAGGCACACGCCGATGACTAACCACAGTAATCCCGGCAAATAGCCATATTGCAGTGCAAGCACCGGCCCGATCAGCGGTCCCGCGCCCGAGATTGCCGCGAAGTGGTGACCAAACAGCACCCACTTATTGGTCGGGTGATAGTTCTGTCCGTCGTGATGCGTGTGTGCCGGCGTGATGTTGGTATCGTTGAGAACTAACACTTTCGCTGCCAGAAACGCCGAGTAATATCGGTACGCAATTGCCAAAATGCAAAGAACACCAAGAATCAACGGCATGGCATGCATGACATCAGGTTAGCGACGCTTCACAGAAGCGTCCGGCCGCCAATGCAATGTGTTGCCGTAGAATTGCATCGAACGAGCGACCGAATTTGCGAGGTTCTTGCCAGAAACCATCTTTGAGTACCGCCATCATGCCATCGCAGACCGGCACGACAACCTCGACTTCGATTATTTTTCCATGCCCAGTTGGACGAATTCTTGCCACTGACAGCGACAAAGGACTCTGCGGTCTGAGCTTTGTCGATGAAGACGCTCGCGTGCCAAACGAAAAAAAAGCGTCGCCGCATCTGGCACTGTTGCGGCGTGAATTGGATCAGTACTTCAACGCTAAGTTAACCCGGTTTTCCGTGCCACTTGATCTCCAGGGCACAACTTTTCAACTGCACGTGTGGCGGAACCTTCTCAAGATTCCTTACGGCCAAACCATTTCCTATCAACGACTTGCGGTCATAGTTGATAATCCGCGTGCTCCCCGAGCCGTGGGTCAGGCCAACGGGCGAAATCCGGTGTCGATCATTGTGCCGTGTCACCGTGTGATCGCCGCCGACGGCAGCTTGGGTGGCTACGGCGGCGGGTTGGATCGTAAACGTCGTCTCTTGGAAATCGAGAGAGCGGAGATCAGCTAGTACCATGTCAGTATTCGCAAAGTGATCTTATGTACATTACACATTTGAGAAGAAATCGAAAAAAATCTTCTCTACCTTCCCAAATAGACTGGAAATGTCCGTTGCAACCCGTTAGAGTGATACACAACGACCGAGCGGTAACTTGCGATATGCCGGCTTTTGCCGCTGCTTCGTGTGGACCGCTTAAGCGGAAAGCGACTCGCTGACCCAACGATCGTTTCGACGCCTCTCTCGAATGGGTGGGCCATTCGAGCGGATTGCATAGGATAAGGATACGCGAAGCACACAGGCGGACCGCGGACCGCTGCGTGTGCGAACGACACCCGCGGAACCTCGAGGAGTACTCATCAATGCGTGTCAGAAATTTAGCATTGGCGTGCGTGGCTGCGTTGGCCACGACATTGCCAGCGCGGGCCGATATCATACTTGGGTATGCGATCAGCTCGTTCGTGCCAGCCATACCGGGCAATACAGTGCCCCCGGCAAGCACCATTCCACTGTCTAGCGCGGTCGGCACGGTAGTTGGTGGCCCGGGCCAACCAGGGAGCAGCCCAGCTCTCCGCCTGAATTGGAACGCGGGTGAAACCAAGTACATCCAAGTGACGATTGAAGGCAATGCGAACGCGCCGTTCCTGCCGGCTCAGTCAACTTGGGATGGCGGTACCCTGACCGGTATGATTGCCTCGGCACTGATTTTCAACTACCCGGCGGCGATTGTCACCAACCCGTATAACGCACCATCCGGTATGAATATCAACGCCAACCGGTCAAACGCCGGTTCGCAATCGCCGCTCGGTGTTGGCCATCCACTGTCGTTCACAGGCCCGCCTGGCTACAACATGGGACAAACGGCGATTACTGGAGCCGACACCGGCGATGGCGTTTTTGCCAATATGGGTATCCTGCCTCCGACTGTCTTGTTCACGTTTAAGGTGGTCGCTGGAACGACTGGCGGAATAGGTGTGATCA
The DNA here is from genome assembly GCA_031362705.1 of Gemmataceae bacterium. Classification (GTDB taxonomy): domain Bacteria; phylum Planctomycetota; class Planctomycetia; order Gemmatales; family Gemmataceae; genus JAIBBI01. The sequence continues at coordinate 2,346 of JANLTA010000229.1, forward strand.
CGCTGACCGACATCAACCCGCTCGTGGGCAACATGGGAACGACAGCGGGCGACTTCGACCCGATTGTTTTTGCCGCGTCGCACGCCGCCTTCCCGTTGTTCATCAACGTGACCGCAGTTCCGGAACCCTCGAGCATGGCATTGGCCGGCTTGGCGTTCGCGGGCATCGGCTGGCGTAAGCTTCGTCGCAAGACGACGAAGGTTGCCGAGGCCGTCTGATCGCGGTTTGAACAACAAGAAGCCGGCACATCGCGGTGTGCCGGCTTTTTTTATGCGCTGTTGGGTTGCTCCCATTCACGTCGGCCGAATCTGCTACAATCCCCTTTGCTGTTTGGGCGGTGAGTCCTGTATGATGGACCTTACGTCCGGGGCCGACCACGTCCGCTTTTTCGGACATTCGACCTTCTTGCCGATCAGAGTTTCGTCGCGAACCGGCACTTGGGCCTCGCAACTTGGACATGCGATTTTGAACAGAACTTGTGCGGCCATGAGAATGCTCCGAAAAAG
>JANLTA010000982.1:0-4497 GCA_031362705.1 Gemmataceae bacterium
CGGTCATCGGGCATGGCGACTAGCCCCAACAACGCTAACCACAAGCATACAAACACGATCCCGCCCGGCAGCGACATCAGAAACACGTTGGTCATCCGGCCAGTGAGCAACAAAAAGTCGATGCCGCCCCACTGCAACCACTGAGTGATGCCGGCACCACCATTTGGGTCGATCGGCATTTGAGCGAGTTGCAGTTGCACCTGCCCGCGATGCCACCAGAGATACGCGAAGAACAAAACAATACCGAGTAGCCATGCCAGCGCTTCGCGCCGGCGGCCATAGCGCCAACACACGAACGCTGCCATCACGGGATACGGCAACATCAACTCACGGAACGCCAATGCGGCGCAACCGGCTAGCACCGCGAGCCAATGCCATTGCCTACCCCAAGCTCCGAGCGACAATGTCAGCAAAGTCGCGGCCCAAAGTTCCTGCGTGTAGATCGCGTCTTGAAACACCCAACTCAGGACGACGAACAACAGCAACGCGATTACTAGAGCCATCCAGAAACCGGATGTGCGCGCTTCATTCTGAAAGTGCAACCACAGCCCCAAACCAATCAACACTAGTAGTGCGCCACGAATGGCGGCATCGCTGCCGAGCCAGGCCAGTAAATAAGCGTAAGTTGGCAAGCGCCAATTAAACATGGAGCCATAGCGACCATAGTAACTCGGCATGATATCGCGGAGGACGTCGTAGTAGTTGCCGCCGTTGCGCACACCTGTCACTACCAGGCGATAAAACGCCATGTCGTTCTTGTCAGATTTGATCGCACCGCCTGCGTCGCCACCGATGCCACGCTCAGGGAATGAACCGGCGTTCCAATAGAGCAATGCGCCAATGATGGCGATGGCGAGCCACACTCCGAAAATCACGCGCGCTGTTCGCGATGAAACAGCATCAAGTAGTGACGACGTCATTGCTTTCACTTCGGTACGGTCTCAGATTGCCACGCCACGAGAATTCGACGTGTCCGACTTTGAATTCGTCTTCTCTGTGTTTTCCTTTGTGGTCTTTGTGCCTTTGTGGTGAATTCTTAAGACCAACCACAAAGACACAAAGACACAAAGACCACAAAGGAATCACAATGGAATCACAAAGAACGCCAAACTGCGACACGAGCTTCACTTCCCCGTGAACATCACCGAGTTTGGTCCGAGGTGCATTTCCAACTCCGGTAGTTTCACTTGCGCGGGGTCCACGCGGAAGTGGTCGCCGGCACGAAGGATGGCCCGTTTGCCGGCCGCATCCATGACCTGCACCCACACCGGGCAGGGTCCGGGCGTCTTGCGCAGCGTCCGCGCGATTTCTTCCAGCTTGCCGGGGCCGGTGTCGCCGAGGCGCAGCTTCAGCACCAGGCCCTTGGTCATTTCCTTGCGGGCGACATCCAACGTGAACACGCGGGTCATCAGCAACTGAGGTTCATCGCGGGTTTGCTCCACCTGGCCTTCGGCAAACAGGACGCGGTCGTCAATGAAATCATCCTTGAACTTGATGAAGTCATCCGGCCACATCAGGCACTCGACCAGGCCGGTCGCGTCCTCAATCTTGCAGCGGACATAGCGGGTGTTGCCGTTGCGCGACTTCTTCACGTTCATGAAGCGCACCTGCGTCAACATGCCGCCGATGATGGCCTTCTGTTGATGTGCCACTTTCTTGAGTTGCTCCACCGTGTGCGAGGCAAACCGGCTCAACTCCGATTCGTGCTCGGCCAGCGGATGGCTGGAGAAGTAAAAGTCCAGCGCTTCCTTTTCGTACTTCAGCCGTTCGTTCGGCGGCCAATCTGGTCCGTTCTGAATGGTGTCCTGAGCGGCAGTTGCTTCCTCACCCGCAACTGCATCGAAAAAGCTCTTCTGCCCGCGCTTGCGGTCCTGCTGCATTTCCCCTGCCGATTGCACGGCCCGGGCCAGTGCCGCGAAGTTCGCTGCTCGATTAGAATTCAACGAATCGAAGCCACCGGCTTTGATGAGCCGTTCCATTGCCGACTTGGGCACGAGCTTGAGATCAATGCGTTCGCAGAAGTCGAACAAGTCGCGGAACGGTCCGCTTACGGTGCGCACGCGCACGATCTCGCTGGCGGCTCCCCGACCCAGACCCTTGATGGCCGTCAACCCGAACACGATCTGGCCATCGCGCACGGCGAACTCGGCCTCGCTGTCGTTGACGTCCGGTGGCCGCACCGACACGCCCAACCGCCGGGCGTCGGCAATGTGGTCGACGAACACATCGCGCTTGTTACCATCATCAATTTCGCTTGACAGTAATGCTGCCATGAACTCCGGCGTGTAGTGCGCCTTGAGGTACGCCGTCTGAAACGTGACCAGGGAATAAGCGGCCGAGTGCGACTTGTTAAAGCCATAGCCGCCGAAGAACACGATCAGGCCGAAGATTTCGTCGGCAACTCGGGCGGTGACGCCGCGCTCTTGTGCGCCTTTAATGAAGTCGGCCCGGCGGGCGTCGATGATGTCCTGCTTCTTCTTGCTGATGGCCTTGATGCAGGCGTATGCGTTGGCCAGGTCGATGCCGCCGAGTCGATTGAGCAGACGCATGATCTGCTCCTGGAAGACCATGACGCCGTGCGTCTCGCTGAGGATTTCCCGCATGACCTCGTGCTGATACGTCGGTTGCTCGCGGCCATGCTTGCGGTTCACATAACTATCGACCATGCCGCCGTCGAGCGGGCCGGGGCGGTAAAGTGCCGTGCAGGCGATCACGTCGCGGATGTTGTCGGGCCGCAGCCGCTTCAACAGTTCGCGGATGCCGTCGGACTCAAATTGAAACACGCCCTTGGCATCACCCCGCTGCAACAGTTCAAACGTCTTGCGATCATCCAGCGGCAACCGTTGCAGATCAATCTTCTCGCCGCGCGTTTGTTCGATGAGCCGAACGGTCTTGTCCAACACGGTGAGAGTGCGCAAGCCGAGGAAGTCCATCTTCAGCAGGCCGACCTTTTCGAGATCGCCCATCGTCCACTGAGTGGTGACCGCTGCCTCGCTGTTGGCTTTCGCGCCGGTGTCATCGCTCTTGCGGATGGCTTTTTGCAGCGGCACATAGTCCGTGAGTGGCCCGTTCGCAATGACCACGCCGGCGGCATGCACGCCGGCCTGGCGATTGGTGCCTTCGAGCCGCCGGGCGATATCGGTGAGTTCACGCACCAGCGGATCTTTTTCGTACTCCTTGCGAAAGTCGGCCGATTCTTTCAGCGTCTCATCCAGCGTAACGCCCAGCCGCGTTGGCACCATCTTGGTCAGTGCGATCACTCGTTCAAGCGGGATATCCAACACTCGGCCCACGTCCTTCAGTGCCGCTTTCGCTGCCAGCGTACCAAACGTGCCGATTTGGGCGACGCTGGCTTCGCCGTACTTATTGCGGACGTAGGAGATCACGGCCTCGCGGCCTTCCTGGCAGAAGTCGATGTCGATATCAGGCGCTTCCGAGCGATCCGGATCGAGGAAGCGTTCAAAGAGCAAGTCATATTCGAGCGGGCAAACGTCGCTGAGTTGCAAAACAAAACTGACGATGGCACCGCATGCGCTGCCGCGGGCCGACGCCGGGATGCCCTGTTCCTTGGCGAAGCGAACGAAGTCCCACACGATGAGGAAGTAACCCGCAAAGCCCATGCGCGTGATGATGCCCAACTCATGTTCGAGCCGGGCTTTCGCCACATCGCTGGGGTTGGCACCGTAGCGTTCGATCAAACCCTTTTCGCACAGTTCACACAAATACGCTTCCGGCGTTTTCTCTTTCGGCGGCGTGAATGCGGGGAAGTGCCGGGTCTTGAAGTCGAGCTTCACATCGCAGCCGTCGGCTATCTCCTGCGACCGCTGCACCGCTGCCGCATGGTCGGGAAACAGCGTGTACATCTCTTCCGGCGAACGCACGAAAAACTGATCGCTGCCGTAACGGATACGATTGGCATCGCTGCGCAGCCGGCTGGTGTTGATGCACAGCAGCACATCATGAGCCGGGGCGTCGTCTTTAGTAAGGTAGTGTGCATCACAGGTGGCCACAAGCGGCAAGCCGAGCTTGTTGGCAATATCCACCGCGCCGTCGCAGCAGAGCTTCTGAATGTCCAGGCCGTTGTTCTGAATCTCGATGTAGAAGTTATCCTTGAACAGCGTGGCGAACCAGCGAGCCAGGTCCGTGGCCTGGTCGAGCTGGTCCTTCAGGATCATCTCGCTGAACTCGCTGGATGCACAGCCACTGAGGCAAATGATGCCTTCGGAGTGAGCTTCAAGCAGCTCCTTATCAATGCGCGGGACGTAGTAGTAGCCTTCCAAATAGGCCGCCGACGCCATCTTCATCAGGTTTTTGAAGCCGACGTTGTTCTTCGCAAGCAGCGTGAGATGAAAGCCGGCGTCGCCACGACCCTTGGCCTCGCGCTCGGTGCGCGACTTCGGCGCGACGTAGGCTTCGTAGCCGAGAATTGGGTTGATCCCCGCCGCCGTGGCTTCGCGAAAGAACTCGACCGCGCCATACAAGTTGCCGTGATCGGTG
>JANLTA010000993.1:0-3214 GCA_031362705.1 Gemmataceae bacterium
GCGGATGGCAGGCGAATTGAAACCCTCCCCTAACCCCTCCCTGCGAGGGAGGGGAATTGGAAAATGGTCCGGCCGGGCTTGGAGTTTTAATCGGTTCGCGAGTGGCGCCAGCCGATAGCGCATATTAACAGGAAGGCGATCGGCATCATCACGCCTGCGATGGCTAGCCACGATGATGACATGTGGATCGATCCTCCTCTTCATCCGCCGCTGCCTCCAACTCGTCGGGAAACGGCGTCACCAAATCGTCATCATCTATGTCGTCGGAAAGAAACAGCTCAAACTCACTGTCTTCTTCGATGAGCTTACAAGGTTCCATGATGTATCTTCAACCTTTCCGTAGAGCGGTCGGGCGATAACGCGAAGCCGCGCCGGTCCGAATAGGGTGTCGATCTTGCTTGCCCCGATTCACTTCGAATTGTGTCTTATGGCGGCGTGGCAATCGAGTTCTTTTACGCGAGACAGTGTTATGCTGCAGGCGGTCTTGCCGATCCGCCTCATGGTCGAGCTTTGCCAACCTCCAGCCAATACCGCACACAATTCCGACATCAATTAGTGCGATCATTGCACCAACGCTCAACCATGTCCACATGTCACGACTCCGTTTGTGCTGGTCTCGCCGACGATCTCTTCGGCGAGGCCATCCAGGAGCGACCGACGGAGTATATCTGGCAAAGTGTGTGCCAACGGACCATATTCCGAGTGATTGCCCTTATCCACCCGTGCGCCCGCGACGCCTTCCGATGTGCGTTTGACAGCAAACACGGCATCCGCTGCTTTCGGAACCTGCATTCACATGCGAACGCGGGGAATTGCTCATTTACCGTCTGCGCCCTGTAAAACTGAGCGATTTAGCTACACTCGCTGCCCGGCACACAGTTTGCAAAGTGGGTAGTGTCGGTCGCTGGTGTAGCTGGGCGGCCATCCTGAGGAAGAGCCGTGCCTGGCTTAACCCAATCGATCTTCCCGATCCGAATCGGGATGTCTGCTCCTTCTGGGGCTGCGAGCGTGCCCCCGGTGGCTGCGAACCGCCGGGGGCTGAGAAGTCCTAAATATAAACAAAAGGCAAAATACCATTTGGGAACAATGGGGTGGTATCGCCGGTGGATTGGTTCTCATCGGCTGCATCGCTACTGCGTGCCTCATCGGCTGGCGCTTGGCAACATTGCATGTGGACAACGTCAGGCACAAGCGTGTCCGCGCTGTTCGACAATCACATCGCAAGGATTGATCGAGTTGCGTGAATTGGCATGACGATTGCAAATTACTTTTTCACCGCGCGGCGGACTTGGTATCGGTAATGCGGATGGTCGAAAGACCGCCCGGTTTTCACCCCGGTCGCGTGCCTCCGATTTAGGAAAAAACCGAGGGCGTGCGAAGTGGTCTACGGAGAAAGTGCCGTTGCCGTAACGGGGCTTCTCCTTACGGCCGGCCAGCAGATCACTGCTGACCGGCCTTTTTCTTGCCCAATGCGACACGCGATTTCGTGTCGCAAACTGCCGGTGTTCGGCACGCGAAATGCGATGGTAGTGAACTCACGGATCATCAAACTAATAGGAGCATCGTGATATGAGCGACCTCAAAGAAAAAGCCAAGGGTGCGATTGATACCGCGGCCGAGAAAGCCAAAGATGCGGCCGCAAAGGTCGTCGACAAATCTAAAGAAGCGGCAGACAAGGCCGGTCAGAAGGTGAAAGACCTCGGCGAAAAGATCAAGGAACACGGGAAGTGACATCGGAGAGAGTGGGCAACGTGATTCCATGTATTCGGCATAGCAGTCGCAAGACGTTTCCCGGAGAAGGAAGATGACCATCAGTTCAACAGCCCGCCGGATCCAGGCTGTCGCTGTCCTTGGCTCGATCACCGTATGCGGATGCAGCGACCCGATCCCGACTCGAAAAGATAAAGGTGCCGACGTTCACATCAAAGCTGGAAAAGGCACGAACATCACGGAACCAAGTATCGATGTGAAGGTCAAGAAAGACAACTGAACATCGCGATCACCACGGCCAAGTGGCCGTGACTAATCCAAAGGGGACGCTTCCATAAACGGAGCGCCTCCATAATGGTCGGCCAGCAATCGTACGCTGGCCGGCCTTTTTTTTGTGCCTGTCGGTGGTCAGCAATGTCAATGCTCCGCATCGCGCGGCGGTGTCTTGTTGACGCCGTCAATCGGACCGTCGCAGACCGGTTGAGTCAGCCGACCTCGGCGATAGGAATTATCGCAAGCGCGAGCGATCGACGACTCACCCTGCTGCACGCAATATGTATTAGTGCAAAGTGGCTTGATGTGGCCGCGTGACCTTGGGTGCCACGGCATGGGCAGGCAAAACGAACACGGCAAACGCGAATACGAGTAGGCCGAATTCACGACAGGCGTTTTGCACGATGATCGCAACCACCAGAAACTGAACCACCCGGGCCGACTTTGGCAAACTAAGTCGCCGTCAAACGTTGAAGAGCGGCACGATCCCCCTGTCAGCCATGCACCGATTCGGCCAAAAAAAGTTTCACTGTACTCGATAGTCTGATCCGCCATGGTATATGGAACAATGACGGCCGGCAGGTTGCGGGACGTTGGTATCACGGCCGGTCGTGATTGTTGATTCGAGTTTGATGGAGATGCAATAATTTCGGCAGGAGGCGGCTGGGATTCGACTCGTGGCCGTTGCGCCCACACGATTGCCGGTAGCACAATCATGAGCGTGATACCAGCAAGCCAATGTAACTTGGGCATCGAAAAACTCCTCGCTTCGGACCAAAGGTGGCCGGGCTTATCCCATTCATCGACAAGTCACCTACTTGAATGGTCCTAATTGCACTTTCCGAATAAGCCGCAATTGAACTGCTATCGCTATGACCGACAGAGCTTGCCAGGTTTGCCACGGCGATGCCACATCGGTTAGAAAGTCAGGATTTACTCAAGTCGCAAGGAGTTGTTGACGACGTGCCGCGCATAAAAATGGGCAGCCAAATGGCTGCCCCATACCGAAAACTGCTGGTGGTCATGCGCGAACAACACGTTCGCGGTGGTGAGTTACTGGCCTTGTGGCGTTGCGTGTGTCGACGACCAGCGGAGCGTGTTCAACGATCCAGGACCAATCGTAAGCCGAATGGTCGGTGACAATGATCACGCAATCTTGTGCGCCCAATAGTTCTTCGGAAAGTTCCTGGCTCACACCACGTAGGGTCGGGAAGTGGCGCATGGCCGGCAG
>JANLTA010001018.1:0-3388 GCA_031362705.1 Gemmataceae bacterium
ACGCTTGGCGCGGTCCACGCCTTTGATCTTGGCACGGTAAACGAGATACTCGTCCACGCGCATTTCCGGATAAATAGGCACGCTCTGCGGCAAATATCCGATGTTCTGGCGAACGCCGTCGGCCTGGTTCATCACGTCAAACCCGGCGACGCTGGCCGTGCCGCTGGTGGCCGCGAGGTAACTGGTGAGGATGCGCAACGTGGTGGATTTGCCTGCACCATTCGGGCCGAGGACGCCGACGATTTCGCCCTGGCGCACGTCGAACGAGATGCCGTCCACGGCTTTGACCTGACCGTAGTGCTTGAATAATCGATCGACGTGAATCATGGAATCCGGGCAGTCAAAGCGGCGACAAGGCTCATACTACTGTGAGTCCCCGCGCCGACAAGCGGCAAGTTCTCGACATCGGCGGCGAAACTAACAGGCAAAGCCGCTAAAACAAATGGATGCCAAATGTGGCGAACATCCTGCGTCCATTGCACGGCCTTCGCCAGCGCGAGCGTCTGTTGTCTGCGATTTGGGGCGCAGCCCGGCTCGTCGCGGTCATGCTCATTGGCCTGATCGTCGCCTGTGCGGTCGATTGGTGGATCGACCGGCGACATGACACGCCAATGGGTGTGCGCATCCTGTTGACGGCAATACAACTCATTGTCGCCAGCATTTCAGCGGCATGGTTTCTGACTCCAGCCATTCGTCGCCGCGATGACGATGACCTGGCGTTATTCGTCGAAGACAAGCTTCCCACCTTCAAACATCGCCTCATATCGGCGGTGCAACTCAATCGACCGGCGGCCAAGACCATCAACATGTCCCCGGCCATGATTGCGATTATGACCGAGGAAGCGGGCCGCACAGCGCACCGGATTGACTTCTCGGCGCTAGCCGATCATCGCCGCCTGAAATGGGCCGGCTGGATCGTGGGTGGAGCCATCGCCATCGCTGCGGTGATCTTTGCATTAGCGCCGCAAACGGTGTCGGCATTGCTGGCCCGACAGTTCTTTGCAGAGAAGATTGTCCCGCGCTTGGTGCAACTGACGAATCAAACGCCTGCAGTTCAGCCCGCGGCTGAGCCAGTCACGATCCGGTTGGCCGTCGATGGCCCGTGGCCGGGTTACGGCGAGTTGCGCATCGGTTCCGCCAATGGCACGACCGACCGCATGCCCATAGATGGTGAACCCGTCGATGGTGTGTTGACCATGATCATCCCCGCACCGCCGGGAGACTTTGTCTTTGAAGCATGGGTCGGCGATGGCCGCCTGCGCGAACCCGGTCACGTGAAACTTGTACCGCGGCCAGCCGTTGATGCACTATCCGCTGCGTTGATCCTGCCCAGCTATTGCGGCGTGAAGCCGGACGGCACCGCCTACGAACAACCATTGCCGCGCGGCGAAGTCATGGGCATACCCGGCTGCTCCGCATGGGTCAAGGCCCGCACGCAGAAACCCATAGCGAAAGCGACGCTGGAGTTGATCAGCCAGGGTGGGCAAACCAAAGTGACCCGCAATGTCGAACCCACGGCCAACGACGGCACATCCTTGCTATTCCGTTTCGATCTGCGTGACAACGAGTCGGCCTACCGTGTCCTCGTTTGGGATGAGTACGACTTTGCCAATCTTGATCCGCCCCGCCGCGATGTGCGCTTGTTGCCCGAAGAACCGCCGACGGTGACACTGCTGCCCGAACAGTTCAAGCCCGAGGGGTTTACCGGTTCGGCCGAGGATTTTGAAGCCGACGGCGTGCCGGTACCTCTAGGTGGGGCCATCCGGATCGGGTATACTTCCAGTCACGGCTATGGTCTCGGCCACGCGGCTCTGGTGTACCGAATCAACGAAGGCGAATGGCGTCGCCTCGGTCTGACGGAAGCCACCGCCACTGAAGTAACCGGTCCGTTTGATCCCAAACGCGGCTGCTTCCAAAACAATAGTGCCGGTGATCAGGTACAGTTTCATGCCGTGCCATCATCCAACGTGAATCTGTATCCCGGCCGCACCGACGGCGGTGGCCGCTTCGACTTCCAGACCCGCAGCCTGCCCGGCATCAAAGTCGGCGATCAGTTGGAGTTCTATGTCGAGGTGACCAACCGCAACCCGGAGCAACCACTCGCCGGCCACTCCGAAACCCGAGCCAAGCGTGTGGTGACAATCACAGAACTCGTTGAATGGATCGACGCCGCCCTGCGACAGGAAGACCGCATCCGCCGCCTGAGCGACCGCCAACGCGGCGTGTTTGACAAGTAACAGGTTAGCCGCGACGCGAAGCGGAGCGCTGGAGCGACCATGAATCACAAAATGAAACCTGTTGCATTATTGGGTGTCTTGTTCTTAATGACCGCTGACTGGTCTCTGACGACAGCGTCAGACATTACTGATCAACGTGATCGACAAGCGCAAGTTCAAGCCGACACCGAACAACTGGCTCGCCGGGTTGGCACCATGCTGCGCGTGTTGGAACATTACAAGCTCGATCCGGCCGGTGAAAAGAAACTTCTCGATGAAGCGGCGGCCACGTTGAATGGCTTATCGCAACAGCAAATGACCGCGGTGCTCGCCAAGCTCGATGCGGCCATGCAGGCGGCCGACACCGAGGCCGCGGCCAAACATGTTGCCGCCGCCTACGAAGGCCATCGCGAAGCATTGCGCAAACTCAAGGGACTGCTCGGCCGCTTTGACTCTATCCGCGATTTGGACTCGGCCATCCTTCGCTTTGACAAGTTGGCCCGTGATGAGTTGGAGCTATCATTCCGCGTCGCCGACTCGTTGCAAGACTCACTGGATGGCAGTTCGCTCGACGTCAATCGCCGCCGTCGCGCGTTGCGTGCCGAGTTCCCTTCGGTGCGGGCCAAGCATGATGCCGAGGAACAAGCCGAGTACTGCGGCGACCTCGCAAAGTTGTTGCAGCAACTTAAAGCGCTGAAGCCGGGTCTGCATGTTGATGACGTGGCGCGGATCGCGCAAGCCGAGCAATTGGTGCTGAACCGTGATCTTAAAGTCGCGATGCTGGACCTGGCCAACCGCATTCGCCCGGAAGGCACAATTGAAAACCGCCATCGTGATTGGGTGAAGGCCGTCCACGGCGGTTGGGTCGCATCGGGGCAGTTGCAGGAAGTCGCACACTCGTTGCGGCCACCGCGTGACAAAGTGCAAGTGCTACGCGAATCGCGGCAAAAAATTGCTGCTATCATGGAGATGCTCGCGCAGGAAGTACGTGAATCCGTTGAGTTCTTTACGCGTCCGCCGACGCAGCCACCCGACCGCATCGCCTTTGGCCGTCGACAACAGGGCGACGACGCCAATGGCCCACGCTCCCGGCAACATGCCGACTCCGCCAGCCGGCTGGGGCACAATGTCCGCGCAGTTCGACATCAGATCACCGGCATCGCGGCCGGCCC
>JANLTA010000021.1:0-1679 GCA_031362705.1 Gemmataceae bacterium
GTCCCGCCGCGACCATCGCTGCCGCGAACGGAGCGCCGGCGGCGCTTAGGATCGCCGAACTGCCCGGAACAACATCATTCACCTTTACCGTATTAAAGCCGTTGACGAAGTTGAATGCCGTGAAGGCATTTTGGATGATGCAATTGGACCCGACGGTGCAGCCAAAGATGGTGTTCCCTGTGCCGCCAAAGATGCTGAGGTTGAACGGGGCGACTAGGTTGTCGATAAAGTTCGCCGCCTGCGTGCCATAGCGGATGCGGTCAGTCTGACGAATTTCTTCTTGGCCAAAGAAGCCGCCGACCAGCCAGTTTACCGGCCCGGCCTCACCCTGTAGGCGAATTTCCTGAGTGATCGCCGAGACGCCGATTTCGAGGCCCGCGCGATAGGAGCGGTCCATTGAAGAGAAGTCGATGTCTTGGTTGCGCGTCGAATCCCAGTCCCGCACCGCCGTGATCGAGGTGAGGTTTATATCGCCGATGGCCCAGTCCAGTTGCGCGGAAAACCCCAGGTCGTCGGTCTGCTCGCCGTAATTACGGTTCGGGGATATGGTTGTAAGGCGTGCATCGGGGCTTGCGGTGAGGATTGCCCCTGGTTGGGTGGCGTTGACGGCGGCGGAGAAATCGAAAGCCGCAAGCGAGGATGTGTCCGCGAACGTCACGGCCGCGCAACAAATCTCATCTGAGCCGGCGGCGTCCAAAATGATGCGCATGGTGGCGTTTGGGGTCAGATCCCAAAGGGCCTGCAGCCGGCCGCTCCAACGGTCCGTGGTGTTAGATGAGCGGTTGGAGATCACATCCGTGATGTACCCGTCGCGGGAACGCAGGGTGCCGTCGAACCGCACCGCAAGCGTGTCGGACATGGGAAGGTTGAAGCCGAAACGCGTAGCTGCAAGCTCAAGTTCGCCGCCGGTGCCCTCGAGCCAGGCGCTTGGCTCGAAATCAGGGGACGCCGTGACAACGCTGATGGCGCCAGCCGTGGTGTTCTTGCCGTACAGAGTGCCCTGCGGGCCGCGTAGAATTTCCACCCGTTCGATGTCCGGCAGATCGGAAATCGCGGCGCCCGCGCGCGCGCGGTAAACGCCGTCGATGAAGATGCCGACGGCGGCTTCGAAGCCAGGATTATCCGATCCGGTGCCGATGCCGCGGATCGCGGCGGACGTTCCGGAAGATTGCGACTGGCCATACCCGATCCGCAGGTTCGGGGTCACTTGTCGCAGATCGATCAGGTTGTTGACGCCCGATTGTTCAAGCGCTTCGTGACCTATCGCGGTCACGGCAATGGGAACATCCTGGATCGCCGCCGACCGGCCCGTGGCGGTCACGATGATTTCGTCCGAGACTTCCTGGGCTGCCGCGGGCGTAACCGCGCCGATCGCCGCCATCGAGGCGCCCGAAAGTAGCATCCACCATTTTGACTTGCTGCGCATGAGGCTTCCTCCCAGAGCCGGAGCGGCCTTCTAAATCGGGCCTCCGGCAGCATCACGAAAATGTGAGATGGGCAGCGCGCAGGCACTCCCCCGGCGCGTCCCACCTTATCGTAGAGCCATACCAAGCGCGGGGCAGGGTGAAGTCAACTGGCCGATTGACCTAACTGACGCGCACGTCACCCTTGCCAAAATAATGCGGCCCTAGCGCCACACTGCCGCTACGTAATCGTCAGGCAAGCGCCGGGAAAAATGG
>JANLTA010000065.1:0-2442 GCA_031362705.1 Gemmataceae bacterium
CTCCCTCTCGTGGGTCTCGAATACTCGACCCACCCTACCAAACTGTCCTCTAGTGCGCCGCCGCCGCGTGCATTTCGTCTTCCATCACCGTCTCGCGGACGATTTCGTCGAGACTGGAGACACCGGCGTACAGGGCCTTCAGGCCGGCTTCGCGCAAGGTCATGAAGCCCTTGCGGCGACAGGCTTGCCGGAGTTGGTCGGTGGACGACGCACCGGAAATCAAGTCGCGGATTTCGTCATCCATTACGATGAGTTCGTACAGGCCGCAGCGGCCCTTGAACCCGAGGTTGTTGCACTTGTCGCAGCCGGCACCGAAGTAGAACTTCCGGCCGGCCACTTCTTCCTTCGTGAGGTTCAGCTCCATGAGCTGCTCTGGGCCGGGATCATATTCCGTCCGGCAGTTCGTGCAAATCTTGCGGACGAGCCGTTGGGCGAGAATGCCTTCGACGGTGGCCGTGATGAGGAACGGCTCGACGCCCATGTCGCGCATGCGGGTGATGGTGCTCGGGGCGTCATTGGTGTGCAGCGTGCTGAACACCATGTGCCCGGTGAGCGACGCCTGCACGGCAATCTGTGCCGTCTCCAGGTCGCGGATTTCACCGACGAGGATCACGTCCGGATCCTGGCGAAGGATGGAACGCAACGCGGCAGCGAACGTCAGGTCAATCTCATGGTGAATCTGGCACTGGATGATGCCATCGATTTCGTATTCGACGGGATCTTCCGTGGTGATCAGCTTCTCGGAAATCTGATTCAACTCATTGAGCGCGGAGTACAGCGTCGTTGTTTTGCCGGCTCCGGTCGGGCCGGTGCAGAGCACGATGCCGTTGGGCTTGTGAATCAGTTCGCGGAACGGGTTCAGCACGCCGGGTTCCATGCCGAGCCGATTGAGATCGAGGTTGACCACCGTCCGGTCCAGCACGCGGATGACCACGCTCTCGCCGAACATCGTGGGCAGGATGCTGACACGAAGATCGACCTGATTGCCGCCGACGTTCAACTCGATGCGGCCGTCCTGCGGCATGCGCCGCTCGGCAATGTCGAGGTTCGACATGACCTTGATGCGGCTGGCGATGGCCCGCTCCAGATGGCGCGGCGGCGGAATTAGTTCCATCAACACGCCGTCGCAGCGGGCGCGGACTTTGTATTCCTCTTCAAATGGCTCGAAGTGAATGTCGCTGGCCCGGTCGCGGATGGCCGTGAGCAGGATCATGTTGATGAGCTTGCGGACCGGCGCGGAGTCGGCGATTTCCATCAAGTCGCCGAGGTCGATGGAAGTCTCGCGCTGCCGGCCTTTGCCGCCCGGGGAGTCTTCAATCATCTTCAACACATCCAGGAAGCTCTCCTGCTGCTTCCCGGCATAAGCGTCTTTGGAGACTTCATCAATCTGAAACTGTGGAGCCAGCACGGCGGCGACATTCTTGACGCCGAGGAAGTTGCGCAGATCATCGAGCGCGGCCAGGTTGCCGGGGTCGCTCATCACCACGGTGAGCGTGTCGTCCTCGAAACTCAACGGCAGAATCTTGTAGACCTGCGACATGTTTTCGGGAACGAGCTTGATCGCATCGGCGCTGGGCTTGACCTCTTCGAGATTGACGACCTTCAGGCCATGCTGCTCGGCTTTGGCCTGGAGGATCTGTTCGGCGTTGACCAAGCCCTTATCGAGCACCAGTTGTTCGAGCGTGCCATCGGTGGAGCGCACCTCGAAGAGTAACTCGTCCAGCTGCGGTTCATCGAGGTAGCCGAGGTCCACAAGAATCTGCCCGAACTTGCGGTTGCCAGCGTCCCCACCCCAGGCCTTGGGCCGCGGCGGTTCGACCTTCTTCGGCTCGGGTTTCTTACCCCCGGCTTTTGGATCAGCCTTCGGCGGCACCTTCCCCGGCGAACCACCCTTGGCTTGCGGGTTGTTCTTCTTGGGGTCCTTATCTGGCGGAGTCGGCGGCATAGTTCTCGTTCTTAAAGACGGGCGAACGCTTCTGGGACTCGATGAGATTTAGTACGTGTGATCCTCTTCCTTGCGTTTACGGCGCGGCTTGACCTCTTCCTCCTCGTCGTCTTCCTCCTCGATGTCTTCTTCCTCGTACTCGTCGCCATCCTCGTCGAAGACACCCTTCTCGGCTGAGGCGATGCGGGCGGCCAGCTCGGCGGCCTTGCTCGAACGCAACAGCACTTCTTCCTTATCGCAGAGTCCGTCCTTCCACAGCTTGAACAAGCTCTCGTCGAGAAGGAACATGCCGTGTTTACGGCCGGTCTGAATCGAAGAATCGATTCGATACGTTTTGTTTTCACGGACCAGGTTGCGGATGGCGGGCGTGACCACCATCATTTCAAACGCGGCCACCAGACCGTCGGGCTTACGTGGCAAGATGCCCTGCGACAACACGCCGATCAGCGCGGTCGATAGCTGCGTACGCACCTGGTCCTGCTGATCCTTCGGAAACA
>JANLTA010000086.1:0-8291 GCA_031362705.1 Gemmataceae bacterium
CCACCGTCCCCGCGCCGTCCGTCAGGGCCGTCACGTTCCAGTTCACGTCCTGCTGGACCCACAGCCGCTCCGTCACCGGCCCGGATTCGTCGACCACCACCGTCCACGCCCGGTCCCGCAGCACCAGGGCATCGACGTACACCGGACTCCAGACGTATTGCCGGACGGAT
Organism: Gemmataceae bacterium; assembly: GCA_031362705.1. GTDB lineage: Bacteria > Planctomycetota > Planctomycetia > Gemmatales > Gemmataceae > JAIBBI01. The sequence goes on from JANLTA010000086.1 coordinate 171, forward strand.
GAGCCTTGGGTCATCTGTCGTTCTTCGAGGACCTGCCAACCCGAAGAATAGTAGAGGTCATGGACGTAGCCGTTCATCTGGTCGTACAGCACGCGGTTGCGGCGGCCCATGGCGTCGTAACGGTAATAGGTGTTGCCGTCGTACTTGGTCAGCCGGTTCCATGAATCGTACAGGTATGTGCGACCCATCTCGTCGGTCGTCATGTTGCCGTTGCTGTCAAACGTGAGCGTGGCGCTGCCGACTGTCAGCAGGCGATTCTGCGCGTCGTGCGTGCGATTGACCGTGGTGGTATCCGTCGTCACGCTGCTGAAGTTGCCGAGTGCGTCCGGGGTCCAGCTCTGGCTGCGTGAATTCGTCGTGATGCTGTCGTTGCCGGAATTCAATTCGCCACGGGCGAACGCCTTCAGTTGATTCAGCCCATCGTAGCCGTTGCTTGAGCCGTTGGCGTGGTACAACTCGTCGAAGTCGTGATTGAGTTCGTTGGTGCGGAATAGGCGGTTGCCATTGCGGTCGTAGCCGTACGTGAAATCGTCTACTTCAATGTCGGCATCGTCCAGCCAGCGCTGCCGCGCGACGCGACCGAAGCGGTCCAGGCCCGTGTATCGATCGCCGGCGTCGCCGTTGGATTCGCCGGACAACTTGATGTACGACTGCCGCACCATGTCGTCATTGTAATTGCGCTCGACTACCGTGCCGAGGCCAAGATAGGTGTACGCCTCAATATTGTCACTGTCCGCCAGCGTGCTGACCCGGCTGATGTCGCTGTCCACTCCATCGTAAAGGAACTCAAGCACCCGCCCGTCCGGATCGGTGGGATCGGTCGGATAGGTCATGGACACCAGCCGGCTGTGATTGGCGGTGCCGTCTTCGGTCTCACTGTAAGCATACAGCACCCCGGGCGTGGTGGAACTCACCGCGCCAGTGGACAGTTGTTGCTCGACGATCAACTGCCCGAAGCCGTTGAAGGCGCGCTTGACCTGGTTGGACGCGGTCGAAGTTGTCACGGAATTATAGCTGGTGAACAGGTAAGCCCGGCCAGCCGAGTCGTAGGCGGTTTCGAGGCGGCGGACCGAACCATCGACGATGTACGTGTCGATGGAAGTGACCGTATCTTTGATGGGCCGGCCGACCACGTCGAACGAATACTCATGGACGGTGCCGTTGGCGTCGAGCAGGCGCACACGCTGGCCGAGGTTGTTGTAGGAGTAGTTGAATTGCTTCGGGTCGGTAGTGCTGCCGTTCACGTCGGGATAATAGACGTGCGAGAGCAGATCGTTGGAATACAGCGTGTTGAGATTGCCGGGCACTACGCCGTAATCGTACGTGGTTTCCTGGTAGGTTGATGCTCCCGTGTAAGCGCGATAACTGGCCAAATGATCGGAGCCATCGTAAGCGAACTCGGTTTTCTTGTTCTGGTCTGCCGCAGTGCCGCTGCTGACGTAGTTCTGCACGGTGGACGTGGTTCGCCCGGCCAGGTCGTAGAAGGTGCGCGACTTGATGCCGCGCGGATCGGTGACCTCGAAGGTCCGGCCGGCGGCATCGTATTCCATGGTGGTCAGCAGCAACGTGTCGGAGCCAGTGGGAATCGAAGTTGGCGAAGTGACGGAGGCATTCCATGCGGAGCCGCCATTTGTTCCGACGTTTACGCTGGCGATCATGCGATTGGCTTTATCGTAATACATGCCAGCGTAGTAGACGCGGGCGGGGATGCCGCTGCCGGGCGAGCCGAGCGGGCCAACGTCGACGGCATCGTGGAAGCGCTGACGTGTGACGCTCAGCAATACATTGCTGTTTTTGTCGTAAGTGGATTCCGATTGCTGGTAAACGTAGTCGCCGCTGGCATCCAGGGCATGCGACCAACTGGTGTCGTTCATTTCGCCGATGCTGTACGTGACAATGGCCCGGCCCACGCCGTCGTATTTGGTCTTGGTGGTGAGACCGCCGGGGCGGGTGGTCTTCACGGCGTGGCCGCGCTTGTCGTACCAGATGTCTGATTGCAGGTAATTGCCGACGGTGGCTGATGGTGAACTGCCTTCGACATACGTGACGGAATAAGTTTTGGACTGGTAAACCCGGCCGAGGTCGTCGAATGTCGTGGTTTGTTTGGCGCGGAGCAAGTCCTCGTCCGGCCGATCCGGGACGCCATCGGTGTATGCAATGTCCACACGATCACCGTCATACAACTCGCTGACGATGATGCGGCCCAGATTGTCATACTCGGCATACGACAGAGGTCGATTGACGCCAGTGGCTTGCGTGCTGAGCGTGGAGTTATCGCCACCGGTGCGGACGACGACGGTGCGATTGCGCCAGTCGTGGAAGTAATCGGTCTTGCGGTCGGCAGCGCCACCGCCGGTGATTTCCACCATGGTGGTGAGGTTGCTGTCGCCGACGCCGCCGTTGTCGTAGATGTAGGTGCGGACTTTGGTCAGGTTGGTGTTGGTTGTGGTCTCGGGCCAATACTTGCCGGTGATGTTGGTGTTGTCATCGGTGCCAACGTAGGTTTCGGTGGGGCGGCCCAGCGCGTCGAACAAGCTGCGCGTGATGGTGCCTTGGGCGGTTTCGGTACGTTTCACCCAGCCACGTTCGGCATAGTCGGTGAGGGTGCGATAGTAATTGGTATCTTTAACCGCGCTGGTCAACACTGCGGCGGAAGTAGTGTATGTCGTGCCGGTCAAATCAAAATAGCGGTCATGGATGGTCGCTTGGCCGGCCGCATTGACCAGCGTCCGCGATAACGACTGGATGCTACCGATGGATTCGGTGCCGTTGGGCACATTGCTGGTCAGATTGGGCGCGGCCGACATGGTGAGCGTTTCAGAGTAGCTCAGTGGAAAATTGTGGCGCAAGACCGTGGTGGGGCCGGTCGGCGTTTTAGTGGTGCTGTTCCAGGCCGGATAGATGCGTGTTTCGTCGTTGGCTTCGTTGTAGACGATGTACGTGACCTGACCGGCCGGGCTGGTGTATTGGGTGACGCGGCCCATGGTGTCAACGACCTGAGTCGTAACCAGGTGCAGGCCGCCGCCGCTGGGCGTGGACCAACCCGACGGCAAGTCGGCGTATCCGCCGGTGGTGGAACCCAGACTGGTGTCAACATCGCCGATGGTCTTCAGCGGTTGGCCGGTGACATCATCGTAGGTTCGGTAGCTCAAAAAGCCGTCGGCATTCTTCATCCAGGTGATGCGGGAGAAGCGATCCACTGCGATGGTCAATGCGGTGGACGAGTTCGGGCCGTTTTGACCGGTGCTGACGGAAGGCAACGTCGTCGTCTGCTGGGTCAACCTCGTGGTGCCGGACGCGAAGGTGTAAGAATACGTGGTCGTGATCGCGCTGGTGCCGTCGTCGTTGCGGTAAATGGTTTGGCTGGCAGCAGGATGAATGGTGACGCCATTGGCGGTGACGGTGCCATAAGTCCACGCATGTTGCGGGATGTCGTCGCCGGTCTCGCCATGGCGGATCGCCATGGATTTTTGATAGCCTTCCACGTCGCCGCTGCCGGTGGATGTTGCGTAGGTCAGGATTGCCAGCAAGCCGGTGTCATCACTCAGGTACGTGGCGTTGTCGCTGACGTATTCGACCAGGTCGGCGCAACCTTCATCGTAGTATTTGCCGGACGACGGGCTGAACGCCGACGTGGCGGCGGATAAGATCAGCCGGCCTGCGTCGTCGTACTTGAAGTAGGTCGGCCATTCCGCGGCGACCGTGTCGTACTCTTCGCCGGTCATTTGCTGCGTCACGTACAGTAAGACCTGGCCGTAGGCGTTGGTGTAAACGACGTGCCGATTATGGTCCGGCAGAGTTTCGACGGTCTTGTTCGACCAGTTGTTAATGCCAGCTTCGAAAGCGCTGGCTGTGTATGAGAAGCTATAGCTGCCGATGCCGCCGGAGCACGACGAGCAGCCAAGTCCCTGCACTTCCTCGGCCGACACCCGACGATATTCGTCGTATTCAAAATAGTAATCACTGTAGACCTTCAGTTGCGCATCCGTGGCGCTGGTCAGAGTCCCGAGCGCGGTCGTGGCCCGGTCATAAGAAGTCTGCGACAGCATAATCTTCAGCGCGCCGGCGAATCCGTTGGCATCTTCAGGCTTATAGTAGCGCATGTACTGTTTGCCCAAACTGGTGGTGCCGCCATCTTTCAGCTCCACCGTCATCAAGTCGCCTTCATTGCCGTTGGCGTCTGATGAGCCGTAATACGTGTAAAGAACTTGGCGCACGGTCGTTTCCGTCGAGCCGACCACCTGCTTTAACACCACGCCGGTCAACCGATCGCCGGTGTAACTGTAAATCCACTTTTCCAGAACCGAAGAACCTTCGCTCGATCCGCCACGGCGCAATTCGGTGACGCGGCCCGAAGAATCACGGGAATAGACTTGGGTGATGTTGCCTTCGCGGTCGGTTCGGCTAATGAATGCGCCGGGGCTGGTGCTGGCCAAGTCATCGAACAGAAAGCGCGTGCCGTCGAGCCGGTCGAGTTGGAAGTCACCACCACTCAGGATTGTGAGGACACCCTGGCCATAGTAGCGCTCGTTGAAAATATCCGGGTCCGTTGTCGGATCAAAGAAGTAAGCACTGGTGCCGTTCGAGAGAATTGCATATGTGGACTCGGAGTCGGCAATCAACGATGGCAAACCGGCTTCCACCCAGCTACCCATGTTGCTGTTCAGCGCGTAACCAGGACCGTTGGTCCATGAGCGGCTTAAGCCATAAGGAGTGCCGAAGCCGGTAGATACCATGTCGATTAGGTTCAATTGCACGACGCCGTCGGAATATCGGACAGGGCCTTCGGATGTCTGGCGTGGATTGTTGCCCTTTGGCGTGTCGCAGGGATCGGGCGGCAACGAGAAACCGGAGTCCCCATTGAACGTAGAAGGAATCACCGGCATCGGGCAGTTGGCACCAAAGCCGCCGGGTGGGGTTGGTATTTGCTCGCCCGAATCGCAAATCGGCGGGAAAAGTGGATCGATGACTTCGGGAAGTGCGCAGACCTCCGGTGGAGTAGGTGTCCGGTCGCGCGGTAAATCGCGCTGAAGAAATACATCAATGAAGTCTTCGACTTCCGGAACGGCATCTTCGCTCTCCATTTCTATCGTGACGTCGCCATTGTCTTCCTCGCCATACGTGTGAGTCCATGTCGTGCTTGACTGGCTCTGCTTCCAACCGCTGATTTTGGTGGTCGTGTCGTCGCCCCAATGAATGGTGCCGTTAACGTTGATTGTCGAACTGCTGCCCTCGTTATGCGTCAGAGTGAGCGAATAGGTATGTCCGACAATGCCGACGACGTCAGCGTCAAGGATCGTGATCGCCGGTACGAGCCGCTCTTCCAGATTCCGCAATTCGAGCTTGGTCGACGGCGCTCGTGCCGAGCAGCAGCGCTGCCGAAAGCCGGCGAGTTCCGCCAGTCGCTCAAACAGCGACGCAGGTTGACGGAAACAGGATCGGACACAACGATGCGTTGAACGTGACATGGCGTGCATCCCCACGGGCGAGGACTTGGAGGCCTGTTGGTGGCCCCTGTTTACGGTGGCAACATTGCAACAAGTTGCGCGACCAATTGCAAGCGAATTATTCACATTTTCCCGATAATTCCGAGCGTTTTCTCGCTTGCGAATTGGCCTCGGCGCGCACTCCCACGATTCTCGCACGCGCGTTGTTTTTTCGCGCGCAGCGAGCGCCCCCTACCAATACAGTCGTATCTCGATGACCAAACCGGAAAAACAGAGCGCGGAATTGGGGAAATAGTTGATTGGTGGTCAGGCCGGCGACAGGACCTTCGACGGTGCCGCCGCGGTCGCGGCCAACGACTTCATCCAGTTCCGCTTGCGGTTTGGTGGGTCGATATGTATGAGAGAGGTGGCACGATATTGTCGATGCCAATCAGCTTCACTGAATCGAATATGCTTCAAACTAAAATACAGCCGGCCGGGCTTGAACCGGCGACCTCCTGATCCACAGTCAGGCGCTCTAGCCAACTGAGCTACGGCTGCGTTCCTACCCAGTATATTTGATCGTCCGAAACGGGGAAGGCGAACTGGCTCCTTTTTGTCCGTCCCTCGAAACGATGCCGGGCGGCGGGAAAAGGTTCACGTCTATTCTGGTTCCCCTCCCTTCGAGGGAGGGGCAGGGGAGGGATTCAGGGCTTCCATCGCCATGTGGAAGCGTTTCTAGATGGCAGGGCCCAATTCAATCCTTCCCCTAACCCCTCCCTTGGAGGGAGGGGAATCAAACAAGACCCAATTACATTAGGGCAATCCGGTTTGATACCGTGTCGGATCAGCGATCCCAGCCGCGATGAAGCCGTTGCGGCGGAGTACGCACGAGTCGCAGCGGCCGCAGGCTTCGCCAGCGGTGTTTGGATCATAGCAACTGAGCGTCTGCGCGTAATCGACGCCCAGCGATGTTCCCAATTGCACGATTTCGGCTTTCGCGAGGTTCAATAGCGGCGCGTGAACGCTGAAATGTCCTTTCTCCTCGACGGCGGCTTTGGTGGCGACGTTGGCCAACGCTTCAAATGCGTTCAGGAACTCCCAGCGGCAATCGGGGTAGCCGGAGTAATCCACGGCGTTGGCCCCGATGAAGAGATCATACGCGCCAATCACTTCGGCATAGCCGAGGCACACCGCGAGCAACACGGTGTTGCGTGCCGGAACATAGGTAATGGGAATCCCGGCCGTGCCCGCTTCGGGAACGTCAATGTCGGCTGTCAGTGCTGACCCGCCGATGGCACGAAGATCAACGGTGACAATGCGATGTTCGATGGCGGCTTGTTGTTTGGCTTGCCAGGCGGCGAGTTGAAGCTCGATCTTGTGCCGCTGGCCGTAATCGATGGACAGGCAATGACAGGAAAAACCATCGCGGCGGGCCACGGCCAGCACCGTAGCGCTGTCCAGCCCGCCGCTGAGTAGTACGACGGCTTTACGCATGAAGGGATTGTATGCCTACCGGCCCGCGGGCGCGCCGCCGATGTTGATGCGGACTTTCTGGCCGAGCTTGGGCATGTTCTCGGTGGGGGCGATGGTGATGATGACTTCGCGGACTCGGCTATTGGCGGCGGACATGAAGTCATGACCGGTGTTGTTGCGGGAAGTCAGAAAGGCGTCGCTCATGCGCTCGACCTTGCCGTGCCAAAACTGGCCGGCTACGGCGTCGTCGAGAATCATGGCGGTGGCACCCAGAGTTACGCGGTTGTGGTATTCCTGTTCAACATCGGCACGGACGATGTAGCCGCCGGAGGGCGCGAAATTGATTGCCGGTTGTGTCGAGCTACTGCTATATTGCGTGCCGACCGTGGCCAACACACGCAAGACCGTCCCATCCTGTGGGGCAAGCAGCGTGCAGCGATTCAACGCTTCCTGGGCCTGCCGCAATTGATCTTTCTGGAGTTCGACGCTCAACTCGGACTCGCGAATCCGGGCGTCGGGTGTCAACTTCTTGACGGCTTGGAGCTTGGCTTCCTGACCGGTCACGCCTGCTTTCGCTTTTTCGACGTTGCGCTCCATGCCTTCGAGTTCGGCATCGGTCGGTGTCTTGTATGTCGTAATCAGCGCCCGAGTTCGTTTGGCTTCCCGAAATATCAGTTCGGCCAGGTCCTGATCTTTTTTGGCGGCTTCGACGACCTGTTCCTGTTGCTTGATGCCCTGGAGGTACTGATCGTTCAGCAGTTTGGCCTGGTCGAGTTTCGTTTGAGCAATCTTCACGCCGGTTTCGGCTTCGGCCACCTTAGCGATAAACGGCTCGTCGCGCGTCTTGAGCAGCGGATCGCCTTTGCGGACCTTTTGCCCTTCGTAGCAAAGCACTTCTGTGATCGCGCCGGGTTGCATCGGTCCAAGCGGAAGCAGGCCGGCCTCGACATCAATGTGCCCGAAACAGGTGACGCCCTGACCGGCGGCATTAGTGAGCTTCTTGCTGTCAGACTCGGGACCGGCTTCAACGGGCTTGGCGAGTTTCGTCATCCAACCGACACCGGCAATGGAGCCGACCAGAAGCACGATCCCAAACACCCAGGTGATGCGAAGCAATCGGGACTTCATATTCATGGAGTAAACTCCGTATGTATGCGGCCAATTGATGGCCGGCGCGTAGCGGCTGGCTGTACTTGCAACTCGCACTCTGTCGAGCGAG
>JANLTA010000144.1:0-2098 GCA_031362705.1 Gemmataceae bacterium
GTGCAGCAGGAGCCATCGATCGAGTCCTTCCAAAATCTAATTTTGGTCGATGCGGTGGTATCGGTGCATGGGAAATTGCGACTCGTTGGTCCTACGTCGATCTAACAGACAACCAAATCCGGGGTGGACAGATGCAGAACATGACAGCCGGGCTGAATTGGTACGCCAATCCTTACTGTAAATGCGTATTCAACTACATCCACTCATGGGTCGACGCTCGCGATTTCTTTCCAGCGCCGAGCAATGTCGCGATCAAGAGTCAGGCGGATGCTTTTGCGATGCGGTGTCAAGTCGACTTCTAATTGTCTTTCGCAAAATGAATGGTAACCAACGCCACTCGTTGGAATCCTTGCTTTCAATTCTGTAACACTTCAGCCGTCTGAAGCAGGTTTTGGGGCTGGCAGTGTTGGTAGTTGGTTGTGAGCGAGGTATTGTTCGATCGCCTCGACGACAGTTTGAATCGGGTCGTATCCTCGCTGTTTGAGGGTACGCAAGACGCTCATCAAGACGGCCTGGCAGTCGGCACCGCGTTGGCTGCGGTTGCCGTAACTGTTTTTTCGGAGGATGACGGCCGGACGAATCGCTCGCTCGGCATGATTATTGTCAAAGGGAACTCCCTCTTGGTCCAGGAACGTGAACAAGTCGCTTCGGTGTCGCCGCAGGCGTTTGAGCAAGCGTTTGGCGTGAGCGTCGGGCCACGACGCGTCGATCAATTCCGCCAGGCGCTTGTGCAAGCGGTCTTTGCGCGAGGCATACGTTTCGGGCGGCAATTCTCCCCGCTTGCGCCACAAGCGAATCGCATCGCCAATCAAGCGACGCAGCTTCTTGGCGAATTCCGGCCAGGCCGTGCCGGGAGACTTGTATTTCTCCGTCTGCTCCAGTTCGCGCAGCAGATGGACCAGGCACGTTTGTCGCGCTGCGCAGGCCACGGCGTTGTACGCGCCCCAAAAGTCGGTGACGAGCGTCCCGGAGAATTCCTGGATGAAGAACTTCGCCAAGGCCGGGCTGCCGCGCGAGCGGTCGATCATGTAATAGGTCAAATTCCGATTGCCGAAACACCACAGCCAGTTGGTTTTGCCGCCCGTGCGCCAGCCGGTCTCGTCGCCGTGCAAGACGGCCGAGTCGAGCGCTTCCTGCTGAATCTGCTCGTACCAAGCGAACAGAATCTCTCCGAGCCGCTGCCACATCTGCACAAGGCCCCCTGCGGTGAGCTTCATTTGCAGGTGGAAGTTGAACACCTCGACGATCTGCGACAGCGTGTTCCCCAAGGCGTAGTGCAGCCAGGCCGAGAGCACCAACACGCGATTGCCCAGTTGGCAGCCCGGCAAGGCTTCGGGAACCGGCGGCTCGACCTTTTGGCGGCACTTCGGGCACCAATCGCGGTGGATCGTATGTTCGGTCGTTTCCGGCCGCACCTCCGGAATGTCTTCCGTGTAGCGGACGCGGGTCTCCGCGCAGCGCTGCAGGCGACCGCCGCAATCGGGGCAGCAGTCGGCGCGATGCTCGACCTGCCAGTCGATTTGCTCGGGCGCCGTTCGTCGCGAACCAGGATGCCCTTCTTTGGCACCGGGCTGCTTCTTGCCGCGACGCCTGGCGGGCGGCTTCTGGTAGACCGGGATCATCCCCGAGGGCGTCGAGGGACTCGCCGAGAGACTGTTCTTGCCCTGCGCCTCGGCCAACTGCTTGGTCAGTTCCAACAACGCGAAAACAACCGCCTCTTCCCCTTGCCGAAACAGACTTCGCGCTTGCGCCTCGGTCAACTCGCCGAGGCGAAGCACATCCAGCGTCGATCTCGCGGGCGATTTTGCACACGATGCCATGCCCCACAGACATAACCCAATACCCTACAATCAACCAACATCAACTTCAGACGGCTGAAGTGTTACCGAAATCTGAATTTCGGCACCGCGGCGATTTGGTCCACCACCGTCATGCCGGTTCCAACAACGCGGCCGAACACCGTGAAGCCGCCATTCTGTGCGTCCAAATTCGCGGAATTATTGGCCAAGTTAAAGAACCATTCCCGCGTCGCGCTGTTTGGATCTCCACTCAGTTTGGCGAACGCAATCGTACCGCGCACGTTCGAGATGCCTGGCTC
>JANLTA010000155.1:0-14157 GCA_031362705.1 Gemmataceae bacterium
GCACCGGTTGGCAGGCGCAAGCCGGCTTCCACAATCACCGCTTCCGCGTTCCACGGCACCGGCTGATTGGTCAGGACCATGCCCGCCAGTTCAGCGCTGACGTGAACCGCCGTGCGGTCAACTGTCGCCCAGTCGCGCAAACGCTTGATCGAGGGCCACATCCAAATCACCCTCCGCGACGGCCGCATTGGCCGTGCCGCAAATCAAACATCCTTCTAACTTCGCGACCACAAAGCGATGCGGCCGATACGCATCGGCAAACACGCCATCAACCTTCTTCAATGATAACAAAAGCGTCGTGAACCCGGGATCAATGTTATCGAGTAGATTCAGCGTGATGAGTGCATGAAGTCCTGCAATCGTCGCAATGGCTGCCTTGCTCGCCGGGATGCGGGCTTCTTCAACCGCATGCTGCGGAGCAGCATAGTCCGGCGGCGGCGGCGCCGGCGCTTCAGCGACATTACGTTGCAAATGGCTGGCCACGCAACCGTAACATGGGCCACCAGGCACAAAGCGATGCACCAATCCACCGATGCCGCCGGAAAGCACTTCACCCAGCGTCCACGGCTTTCCGGCCCGACGCATCAGTGAATCGAACAAATATTTTGCCGGCTCATTGTCGGCGGCGCAGACGCCGATGTCGCAGGCATCCGCGAATGTTCTCAGCTCATTAAGGTAGCGCGAATCGCAAATGTCCCACGCCAAGGTGTGTACACCCACGTCCGGGCGCCGCTCGCACAACCACTTCTTCGCAAGTTCAACTTTAGTTGTGCCGATACCGGAACGGCCAAACACATGCCGCTCGACATTGTGCTCCTGATAAATGTCCGGATCAAACAGCGCGACGTAATCAATGCGCGGATCGCGAGCAACGGCATCCAACACCGGCATGCCGCCAGAACCAATACCGACTTGGAAGAGCTTGGCCAATTTCGTTCCAATCACATGCTGCCCAAGATCATGATCCATCATAGTAATTGCGCCAAAAGGCCCCACCCGTCGCAACGGCTGGACTTTGAGCGGTTCACGTCACTTCTGGCGGCGGCAAGTCGTCGTCCTTGGCGGGGTAAATCGTAATCCTCAAGGTAGCGCCCAATTTTGCGAGTCGAGACAAGGTTGAATTTGATAGCCCGTTGTTGAATGCCCAAGGTTCTTCGCCACAGTCGTAACCGATGTTGAATTCACGCAGATCGCACTTCGCCCACAATTTCAGAAAATCCGGTTCGAGGGACTCGATGGCATCAAGCATTCCTGAAATCGTGGCTTCGGGGTCGCGAAGGTGCTCCTCAGTGCCCAACTCTAACATTGCGTAGTAGTTCCCATCTCCACCGACGGTGCAGTTCAAATGATAAATGCCTTTTGATTTCAAAGAGCCAACCAACGAATCAAGAGAGAAAGTAGCACGCAAGTCGAGATCGGTGTTGAGGTATTGAATGGTATTCATGTTTGGAGACGACGTTCAGAACACCGACTAGGTTCACTTCGCTTCCGGCAGAGGCCATTCGCCGGTGTCGTGCCAGATTTCGTAGCAGGCGAGCCAACGCCATGCGGCTTGCACAGCGAAGACGCAAGTGAACCTGGCCGGATCCCAGCGGTTGGTCGCGCGGGTAGAGCCTTGCCGCCACATGCACATGGTTTGGCCTTCAAGCATATGCGGACAATGCTTCATCGGCGTGATTGCCCGCGTTTCCGGTGGTACGGTCGGGTAACTGGCCAGCAAGCGGGTTTCGAGCAGGTAAATGTTATGCGCCGGCTTGAGCCGATAGCGCATCACCACGGCTCCGCCCAGCCGGTGAATAATGATCCGATACTCCGGGTCGCGCCCGGCGTTGTACTGCTCAATAGCCGGCACCTCGACGGTCAGCAGCCGTCGCTTCCCGGCATCAGAATCAAGTAAACCCATGTGATTAGTTGTTAGTGTTCAGTTATCAGTGGTCAGTAAGACGGTTTGGCTGATCACTGACCACTGGCCACTGGCCACTGACAACTAATAGTGGCAAGGTACCGACTTGATCGCGTTGATGACTTCCTCATCGGGGACTTCGTCGGCGGTGCCGGCGAAGCTGGTGGTGCGGCGGTCCATGAGGATGGCCAGGCCGCGGTCGGCGTTGCCGCGCAATGCCTGAATCAGGTCGCGCCGTTCCGCCTCTTTCAATGGTCGGAAGTCCATGTTCGTACTCCTTCACGGGCGAACGCCTAGGTGCTTCACTCAACATCGCGTGGCCGGGCCGCGAGTTCGGCCAGCAGCAGAAACACGCCCTGATCCACGCGCGATTCGGGCAGGTCGGCAGCCAACACGTCGTCGTCCTGAAGGAGAAGGTAGCGGACCTCCTTGCCTTCGAGCAACACGCGCACGGCAGACTCGGGTTCGGTCAGCGGCACATTCACCGCGAGCGCCGGACCCGCCTTGCCGGCCACAACGGAGAAGCTGACGCGGTTCAGTTGGCGGGTTAGCCGGTCCAACCGATCCGCATGGGCTTCGATCACATCCCAGACTGGCCGCAAGGGCAAGGCCAGATCCGGGCCAAGCGTCAGTTCCACGGGCAGCGGATGATAGCCACGTTCACCGGTCGCAAGCGAGTACCAACTCCAGCTCAAGCCGCCCTGGCATTGGCGATGCGGTCGCGGCTGCCACAGCACACCGTGCTGCGGATCATCAGCAGCATCCGCCGTGCCGATGCCGAACACGCCGGTGCCGCCACGAAGCTGCCGCACCCATTGCACATCGCCGCGATAGTCGCCATCCGATGGCCGTCGCAGACTGCCCGGATGCGTATGAGCGACGCCGAGCAACGCCAGCCGCTTGTCGGCTTGTCGCACGATGCGACTCGCCAGCGCTTGTGCTTGGGGATTGAATCGCACATGGGCCGCGCCCGCTTGTCGTTCCGCGCCCGCTGGCAAAGTTGCTACGACCGTGGCACTATCGCCATCGCGATAACCGAGCAACGCCCATCCCGTCTCCTCATGTCCGCGTTCGCTGGTCAGGTGAGCGGCATATTCCGCGAACAGTGTGCGGGCCACCTCGTCGGCGAGTCGCACCCGAATGAGCGGCTGCAACGGCTCCGGCGGCTTCTCCGGCACCAATGCAATGATAGCCCGCGGTCGCACCGCCTCGGCCAACCGCCGGGCCGCCTCCGTCACCGCGCCCCACCACATCCGCACGCCGATAACCGCTACCCTCCGCAAGCCACTTGCAGGATACCACAGACAAAAGGTTTGACAACGGCGGTTGTGGGAAGAATCTGGGGACGGCTTGAACACATCGTGTTGGCTGTCAGATTCACGCAGCCATGTGTATTAATGTCACGACATGTATGAATATTCCGCGGAAGTCATCCGATGGGCATCACGTCCACTATTGGTCATCCACCGGCGGCCATGGTCCGAACGTGACTAGTCTGGCGGCCAGTTGACACTGTCGATAGAAACGGCGCATGCAAGTGAAACCGCCCGTAGTGGAAACTGTTTCCCCCAATTAGACCTGGCCAGTGCATCGCAAGTACGTCTCATTGCGACGTCTTCATGCGTCTAACCGGAGCGGCACTTCGGGCGGCTGGTTCACATCGAAACGATGCATCAGTTCTGTCACTCCGGAGTATTCAAAGAACTCGATAAACTCCAGGAACATCCCTTCGTCGCCTTCGAGAGCGAACCTGGGGCTTGCCAATTGTTGCAGCCAGTACGCCACAGTTGCGATATCACCTGGATTGATAAGTCCAACTGAGACGTAATGATTCAAGCCTTGAAGGTACTCGCACAGTCGATCCACGAGGTCCCGGTACATCGCCTGTTGCCAGGTATAGTTGCTTTCCCGTCGTCCTTCGATCATCGCTTCGGCGAAAATGGTCCAATTGTGTTCAAAAAGCGGGGTATTGGCGAGCGAAAGATATTGAGCGGGTACAGGGAGCTGACGCTTCCTCCAATCCAGCAACTTACAGAGAAGCGAAAGTTCCGGTTCGGTTCGCAGTTGCTCAAGTTGTTTGGCTGCGAATTCGGAACGTTTCCATTTCTGTGCCACATAGTACTGATAGAGGCCGAACGTCAAACCCGTCAGCCCCAAAATGGGCGTGACAGCAGCAATCACATCCTTAGCGTCCATTATGTGACTCCGTTATGGTGTACTTGCGATCGGCGGTTCGAGCAATGTGACTACTTGGCGAGTGCCGTCGGTTCGCTGTCGGCGGCGATTTTGGCGGTGGCCTGCGCGGTGGGCGCATTCTTGGCGGCCAATTGCCGTTCGGCCGTAACCGCTGGCTTGCCCATAACGTCGATCAGAGTTGTCTTAAGCAGATCGCGGTCGCCAATGCCGGTGCGCATTCGGGCGCCGACGAAGCCGGCAATTGCCGCGCTACTGATGATGCTACCGTAGAACGGGTACGTACTTCCTTCGGCAACGGGAGGATGGGCGTTGTAAACGGTCAGCACCGCCGCTATCGCACCCATGAGCGCTTCATCCAGGAAACCGAGGCTGCGAAACGAGATTGAGTTGAGTTTCTTATCGTGGGGGAGGCTCGGCAAATTCAACTTCCAACCGTTGTGGTAGACCGAGTAAGCGATGCCGGCGACCAGGCCGATCAAGGCGATGACAACGAAGAACCAAAACGTACTTGGTACGTCAAATCGATACTTGGACCATTCAAAATCACCGAGCTTGGGAAACACCCAGGTCGCGCCACCGCCAACGCCGCCACCCACGCCAAAGGCGGCCAGCAGCCACCAAGGCCACATTGGTTTGGTCTCGGCCGCAGGCGGCGACGCCGTGCCTGGCGTGGCTGCCGACAACATCTTGTCGCGCAGAGCTGCAACGGCTTTCTCGACTTTGTCCGGCGTTTGGGTCTTGATGATGGAGTTAAGCAACGGTTCCAGTGCCGCCGACCGCGGCCCATCAGCCGCGAGTACCGTGAGGAACAGGTTGAGAGGATCGGTTTGGGTTGACATGGAAATTACCTTCTCTTCGTCAGTGGACCTGAAATTGTTACGCAAAGGCGCTCATTGGAGCTACACTCGAATAGGAACCTCATTGCAGCAATTAGGTTACATTTCGTTTCTCGGGTGCCTTTTTGGTTCGTTCGTCGATTGTAAAAGTGATTGCCGGATGTGCCTCCTTCAGTCCTCGTAGAGAGTCCTCACATTTTGGACAAATTGGCAATCCTTCAACAATCAAGTTGACGCTGGCGACGCGCTTCTTCCACTGAGATGGTAGGTGAGTGAACCAATTCACGAATTGCCGCTCGGCATGGGACACGTTGAGACCTCTTTGTGGTTTGCTAGTATTCCAAGCGACAACTTCAAACTCCCGCGAGCCAACAGTCGGCTCAAGTATTAGGCCTGCGGATTGTTGATCTCCATGTCGCCCGGCCACTCCTTTGGGGTGTGTAACTCCCGGTAGCACTGCCACTCGCCCAGTTCCATTTGCCGCATCTTTTCGTGATTGTGGAAGCTCAGTAAGGCGCGGGCTTGCTTTGGACGGCCCATCCGGTTCGTGTAATCCTGGACGCGCAATTCCCTCAAACAATGGAGATTTGTCTTCAGGCCCAAGCCTTATCGAGGCGGATATCGCGACCGTTACGTCTTTCATCGCTAGCACGCTAATCCGTTCAATAAGACTTGCTTCCGCAAGGATCGGGCGTTCGCCTTTGTCGTTTTCCTCGCCAAGTCGCAAGCTTCTCAATCCACTGGGCCGCAGTTCATTTAGGACCTGTGCCACGGCACGTTCGGTTTCCGATTCGGTGGCTTCCTCCCCGAGACGGGCATGAATTGCTGTGCGAGCGGCATTCTTCGCATGTCCAAGATCCTTGTCCTCGTTTTTCTTTCCGCCCACTCCCAACATCCCACCCACCGCCTTCACCATGCCGACGGCTTTCTTGATCACCCAGTCGATGGCAGCGTTGATGGGCGCTTGTATCTTTTCGATCAGGACTTTGATCTTATCGCTGAGTCCACCCAGGCCGAGGAGGCCGGCGAGGAAGCCGATGGCGACGGGGATGGCACGGGCGAGGGCGGTTTCGACGGCTTTGGCGGCAACACCGATGGAACCCTGGGCGATGGCGAGCACGGAATCGACCACGGCATTGACCAGCGCGAGGATTTGCTGGCCGCGCTCGATGAAGAACGTCACGATGTCGTAAATGGCTTTGCATGCCTTCACGAATGCCGAGGCGGGATTGAGCATGCCGACGATCCAGGTGATGCCGGCGACGATGACCTTTTCGATCAGGAACGACTTGATGCCATCAAGGAGCGACGAGATTAGGCCGCCGACTTTGTCCTTGATGAACTCCCACAAGCCTGCCACACCCTTGGTGGCGAGGATGATGAAGATTTCCGCCGCTTTCTCCAGTGACGAGACGACCTTTTCGCCGACAATGCCGACGGCCCGCCGGCGGATGTTGGCATAGGTCAAACCGAGCACCTGAAGCACGATGCTCAGGATGCCGCTCAGATCGAATTGCTGGGGCAACTGAATGCCGGCCTGGGCCAGAGTGCCGAAGAGCCATTCGAGCAGGCCCTTCTTCATATGGGCGCCGATGTTGCCGACGAAGTTGCTCAACCCCTGGCGCACTCCGGCGACAAGATTCCCGAGGAACCCAATGGGGTCGTTGACGATGAGGTCGATGGCGGCCGCCGCTCGGGCGAGAACGCCCATGAGCAGCGCCTTCATCTGCAAGATCGTGTCGATGACGCCGGTGATGGCCGCGCGGGCCATGCCGATCAGCCCGCCGGCGTTGGCCTTCCACTCCGCAATCTGGTCATCGACCTTCTTGACGGCGGCGGTGTATTTCTGCGCCAGCCCTTCGATCAACTCGGTTTGTTTGGCCTCGACCGATTTCTCCAAATCTGCGAACTTGCCGCCTATGCTGCTGGCCGCCTCCTGGCCAATGTTGCGTTCCGATTCCGGTAGGCTCGCCAGTTCCGCGTCGACTTGTTTTTTACCGTCGGCGATCAGGGCGACGACTTCGTTCAACCCGGTTTCGACGAGCGTGGCCACGCGATCCACGACGGCGTCCATCGCCTGGACGAATTTCTCCCGGCCCTGCTCGTAGAACTGGTTCACTTCGGGCGGCCAGCCGACTACGGCATCGCGAATCGCCAGCAAACCGCCGCTGAGGGCATAGCGTTTGGCGGCCCACCAGAAGATTTCATCGCTGACAAACGTGTCGAACGCCGTCTGCGCTGCGGTCGCGCCTTGGTCGAATTCGCTGTTGACATCCTCGTCCAACTTTTTGAGGCGGGCATCAACGTCGCGCTTGGTGACATCGTAGATCGCAGTGAACCGCGCGGTGATGCGCGCGCGGGTCTGTTCGTGCTTGAGCTTGCCCTCGACTTGGGCGGTGCGGGCCGCGCCAAGCAGATCGCCGCGCTGGCCGTGCATGCCCTTGAGCCGCGATTGAGTCAAATTGCCGGCGTCACCCTTGGTTGACGCCAGTACGGCGGTTTCATCCTGTCGCACTTTCGCCGCACCGCTGCTGGCAGATTCTTGCGCGGTACTCTTCGCCTCATTAGCGGCCTGGAAGGTCGGCTCGTTGGCCTTTTGCAATTGATCCGGCGTGACCTGGGCCGCGGCCATTTGCTGGTCAAGGCCTTGGCTTTCTTTCTCCATGGATACTTCGGCAGCGGGTCGTGGCGGTGGCACAGCACGACCACCATCGACTTGCGGCGCAGCTCCCGGGCTGGCGGGTTGCAACTCGGCCCCGGCTGTTTTCTGCAAACCGGCGGCGCTTGGCTCCTGATTGGCAGCTTGCGCGATTCCGCCAGCAGCAGTGTTCGCGGATTGTTTGGCATCGGCCGCGCCTGCGTTCGTGATGTTGCGTGCGCCGCCTTGTTCTTTGAACTTCTTGGCCTGCTCGGCGTCGGCGATCTGGATTTCGCGGATGCGCTTGCCGAGTTGCTGCTTGAACGATTCGCGATTGAACTTGCCCGGTTGTTGTTCAGCCATGGCGCCGACTTGGCGCTTCTTAGCAGCACCTTCGATTTCGTTTTCCGGGCCGGCGGCGGCCGACTTCGCCTGATCGGCTTTCTTCTCCGGCGTGTCGTGTTGTTGCTCTTGCAGACCAGCGGCATGAACATCAGCAGTGACGGCGGCCAAACCATCGGCAGTGGCCGCAGGTGACGCCGCAGCCACATCGGGTGCGGCATTGGCGACGGCGACCGGCAGTGGCTCGGAAAGAAGTGGATCTTTCGCGCCTTTGGGAAGCGGTGGCAGGCCGGCGGCCGGCTCGGCGCTAGGGACGGCGGGCGCGGCGGTTACAGCTTTGCTCTCCAGTGCTGCCGACACAGGTGCCGGCACGTCAACGGCTAAACGGGCGACGTGTTGAGCCGGTACTGTCAGCGGCTTGACGGTTGCGCGTTGACCGAGCACAGCGCGTTGGGCGGCTGCCTCGGCTTCGTATTCAAGTGGATCATTGGGCTGGCTGATCTGCAAATCGCCGCGATCGATTTGTCGAGCCGGTGCCCCCGTCGCCCGACCTTGCTGCACGGTATGGGCAACTTCGTGAGCGAGCAGCGATTGGCCGGCGCGCGTCTCGGGCTGCAGACGGCCGCTGCGAAAGAAAATGTCCTGACCGGTGGTGAAAGCGTGGGCCTGCACGGATCGAGCGGCGTCATTGGCGGCTGTGTCGTTGTGAAGCCGCACTTGCCCCAAGTCCGCGCCAAACGACGATTCCAGTTGCGTACGCTGACGAGCCGCCAGAGGCTGGCCATAGCTGTGCGTGAGCGCATGATCGACGGCGGTGTCGGCCATGCCATTGCTCGCTGCATCGTAATCAAGCGCACGATGAACTGAAGTGGGCGGTGCTTTGGTTGCTTTGATTGTCGGCGCGTGGGCCTGGAAAATGGCCCGAGCCTGAGTGAATAGCGGCGCGAATTCGTCCTGGGCTTCGGTTGGACCCAAATGAACGGCCCCGGCTGCGCCGGCAAACTTCACTGCCGAACCGTCGCGGTGCAGGAAACACCGCAATTCGAAGCCAGGAGGCGCGGTACAAGACCCGGCGGGAGGAACAAGTACGACGCGGCCCGCCCCCGCCGGCTTGCCCGGCGGCACTAGACCGGCCGCGGCGAAATCCGCCGTGTGGTTGACTTCCGTCTGTCCGATGAGCGACATCGGAGCCGGGGCCGGCTTGGGTTTTACGGGAGCGGCGGCGGCGCGTTGAATCAGCCGTGGCCGGCTCGCCGACTTAACCTCCGGCATGGGAGGCAGCTTGGCCATGACCGGCGCGAACACTTTCGTCTTGCTCATGCCGACCCCCATCTCCTGCGCTGAGCCAGTTGGGCGCATTAGCCGAGCAGGTTCTCCCGCTTCACAATGTCGTAAAAACGTTTGCCAAAGGTTCCGATGGTGATGGACTTGCCGATCTTCTGATACTCGCGTGCCACGCCGCAGACAACATCGTCGCCGGTGATGGCCAATCTGGCTCCGCCGCGCGTGCGCGCCGCAGCGCGAAAGGCAGCATCGAGGACCGCGTTTTTGATGTTGCCGCCGGCGATATCGAACTGCTCGGCAATGGCGATCAGATCAGCATCGTCGGGCGGCGTCACCTCCGGCGGAAACATACCCAGATAGATTCTGTACCGGGCTTCGGCATCCGGCTTGTCAAAATGGATCAGTACTTGCACGCGGCGCACAAACGCTTCGTCCAGGTTGTCGCGGAGATTCGTCGCCAGAATGACCGTGCCCGTGTAGTCCTCGATGCGTTGCAACAGAAAATTGACTTCCGTATTGGCCCATCGGTCCTGCCCGCGCTCGACTTCGCCACGCTTGCCGAAGAGGGCGTCGGCCTCGTCAAAAAACAAGATGGCATTGGCGTCCTGGGCGTCGGAGAACACCCGATCGAGGTTCTTTTCCATCTCGCCGATGAACTTGCTGAGCACATTGGCCACATCAACCTTATACAGGTCGCGCTGGTTGCGACTGGCCAGCAGAGTGGCCGCCATCGTCTTGCCAGTGCCGGGCGGTCCGGTGAACAGCGCGACCAGACCTCGCCCGAGCGTCAACCGTTGCTCAAAGCCGTACCGTCGATACACCGTATCGAATGACTTGATGCGGTTTTCCAACTCTTCCAATTGTGTTTTTGCCGGCTCGCGCAACACAACGGTATCGAGTTTCTGGAACTGCGGATTCGGCTGCACGCGCTGCGCCATCGACACCAGGCGGCGCGCCGATTGCCGCCGACAGGCTTCATAAAGGTGTTCCGGCGTGATGGTATTTGGCTTGGCAGCCAAGGCCAGGCCACGGGCAATCACGATAGCGTCGGCGATCTGGCCTTCGTTGAATTGAAACGAGCCGAGCAACTCCAGCGTTGTTGGCGACAACAATGGCCGTTGTTCTCTGGGCAGAGCACGTTCCAGGAGGTAACGCCACAGCGCATCGCGCGTCTCGGCACGAGGCGGTGGAAAATCAACACGTGCCGTGAAGCGATCCGCGGCCTGAAACGCGGACTCCGCTTCGATGATTTTGGCGCCGGCGATGATCGTCGTGCAATTGAGACCGGCCGCCTCGTCGGCGGCGAGCAACAGTGCGCTCCATCGACTCGTCCCGCGCTCGTCGGCCAACACGGCGTCGGCGTCCAACCATAGCACAATGGCGTTACGCAATCGTGCTTCGCGATAGACGCGAATCACGACTTCGTTCCAATCGGGCAACTTCGCAGCCGTCGGTACGTCGACGACCAACAGCGCTTCGTCATGGGCGAGGAACCTCTGCGCCGCCGAGACATACGGGTGACCCGCAGCGCCGTGAAAGAAAACAGTCAATCTGCCACCGTTTTGCCGCGATTTGCGCCAGGCCACCAGATGTTTGATACTGTCACTGACGGCTCTATCGAGAATCAAATCAGGCATGGTTGCGCCTGATGGCACCAGTCGGGCGGATGCACCGAGCTGACTATCGAGCGCGACCAGACCATCAATGTAATCGGCGATGTGCGGATCAATTCGCAATGCGCGTTGCGGCAAACCGGCATCGCCGGCCAAATCGATGACTCGCTGCCGCATCAGCGGCTGACTGGCATCAAAGACGTGCCAAGGCAATGCCAGGGCAGGCGAATCCCAACAGAGAATATGCAGCGCCATTTCCGTGGTCAGGCCGACGGCATCGAGCGCCGTCACTGCGGCGCGATGCGTGGGACTGCGATCGATCAGATAAGCCAACAGCGCAATGTCATACGGCAAGCGCTGCGGCAATGCCCCGGCAATCCCGGCGGTGCCGTCGCCCGCACCCAGCAGCGCCGCCAGGCGAACCAGCGGCAATTGCGTGTTGGCCAGCACCAATCTGGCGTGGATGGATTGCCAGCGCTTTTCAGCCTGATGCCAATGATCCTCGGCAATCCTCCGGCAATCGTTGTCAACAATGTCCATCCGCGGTGGAAACTCGCGCGAAATGTTCTCACACGACGCCGGGAAGCCTTCAACATGCGACGAAGCCAGCCGCTTCTCCTGAATGGCCGTGGATCGCCATCGCAACAAGTAAGCGCGCAGGAGCCGGTCGATTCGCCAAAGTTCGTCGGCCCGATGTTCGGCTGGGGAAGCGGACGTGCCATACGAAGTCGGCACCGGTGCCGGGGTGACTTTCGCTTTGGGTACAGGCGGCGGCGGAAAATACTTCACAAAACTATTCCGCCGCGAATCGGCAACGGGGAGCGCCTCACTGCCTGTCGCGACAGTCAATGTTGGATTCACAACAGATGTTTTCGAAACACTGGAAGGCAAATCATGGAATGGCGTCGCTTCCTGTGGCGGAGTGGCCGGTCGTAGCGGCTCGATGACCAAGGCATCTTCCTCCGGCGCGATCCACTCCGGGACAATCAACGGCTTCTTGTAGATCGGATATTCGATAACCGTTGCTCGCGACGGTCGCCTGGTGAACCAGCGAGTTAACGTTGACCAGCACATCAGCGCACCTCGCCGATGCGAAAACGAAGCATCGGCTCATCCGAACCGAATATCGGTTTGATGGGTGCCAGATATCCCGACGCCCGCAACACCGTATCGAGCGGCCGCGACGCAAGCTCAATATCGAGCGTGCGCTCGTTGCGAGTGATTCGACCCGGGCGACGCAGACAGGTATTCAGTAGATAGAGCGTGCCGGAGTGGCCCAGGTGTTTCAGCCAGCGTGCCCATGCGCGGACTACCACCTCCGCCGTGAGTGCGATGAGCTCATCCACGGCATGATGGCCCAACAGGCCCAGCGCAAACGTATCGGCCGACGGCGACGTGACCGCAAGCCTCTGAGCCATGCACATCGCATCCAGAGCTTCGGCGTATGCGGCT
The DNA here is from genome assembly GCA_031362705.1 of Gemmataceae bacterium. Lineage (GTDB taxonomy): Bacteria > Planctomycetota > Planctomycetia > Gemmatales > Gemmataceae > JAIBBI01. The sequence goes on from JANLTA010000155.1 coordinate 12,265, forward strand.
GTCGGTGCCGTTTGCCAGACCGCTCGGTCGATGGGTACGGCCACGCCGGAAAACGCCAATAGGCCAGGGTCATTCGCATCCGCCATGTCCAGCCCGGCCAATCGTGCCGCCAATGCAAGGCGGAACTGTTGAGATCCTTTACTCCCTGTGCATGGGAATTCACATGAGCGAACCAAAGCGCTGAGCCGCAAATCCTGAAAGGTGCGCCACAAGAGAAACACGCCTGCCGCGGCCGTCACTTCACCGATGTCGGCTACGGAATGTTGCGTCTGGTGGCGCGGCGTGACAGGATTGCGGCCGAGCAACGCTGTGACGACGGCTTGGGCCGGTTCGCCGCATTCGGCGATCATGCGCAGCGCTGCTGATGCTGGCGATGAATCGGTCGTTGCGCGGCCGTGTTGACGAATGACATCCGCGGCCCGCAGCATCGTGTCGATGAATGACGACACAGCCACATCGCCAGCCCATGCCGGGTACCGTTCCACCAACGCGGCGAATAACAACATCGCGTTCTTTTCGGAAGAAACGTCGGAACGATTCAGATGATCCTGGACGCGCGGCAGAGTCGCCAACAAGGCGGCGAGCCATTCGCGCTGTCGTGGCGTCGCACCGCTGGGCCGCGACACGGTTGGCATTAACTGCGGACCGACTCGCGCCATCAACAGTGTTTCCAGTTGTTGCACCAGCCATTCGCGATCGAGCCAGTCGAGCGGTTTGACGGCGGCAACAATGAACTCGGCGGCGGGGGTGGACTTCACGTCGGCAGTGCGCAAAAGGAAACGTACGGCTGCCAATACGCCCGCCGCCAAATGCGTGCTATCGTTCCAATCTGTGTTCGGACGATGTTCGGAGATGTACTCGGCAAACTTGCGCTCCACCCAGGACGCTTTGACCTCCATGTCGAGTAACGCGGTGACGAGACCGATGGCCGCGGCAAACAGTGGCCGTTCTTCGTCCGGCGTCGGCGCGGATGGTCCGGCGATATTCTCGACCCAGATCCGCCGCGCCTCTGTTGGACCGATGGCGGCAAGCATCGGCGACAACAGACCCTTTTGCAGCAGGCGCGACAGAACGATCGGACACAATTCCGCGTGGTTGATGAGAGCGGAGACAATGGTGGCGGCCACGGATTCACCGTGGCATCGAGCGAATCGTGCGAAGCGCCAATCGTCTTTTGCCGTGTCGGCCAATGCCGCAGCAACAAACGCTGCCAGATGATCGGCCGCATCGGCGTAGCGCGCGATATTGTCCGGTTCGTTGTCGCGCAGGGTGCGCTGCAGCCCCGCCGCCATGGCGTCGCCCCATTGCCGTGCCGGCCGGCCAGCGTCGGCCGCATCGTGCCGGAGCGCCAGCCGTACATTAACGCGGCGCACAAGTATGACCTCGTCGGTCGCGCCGACCGACTGTTCGACCGCCGCCTCATATGCGGCCATCACCGGCCCCGCCGCCAGTGCATCCAGACGCCGACCCTCCGCCGCCGTCCGCACGCGGTAATGTCGTTGCCAGTGATGGATGTGATGGAGCATGAGTCGTTGTGCCAGGATTTCGACAACCAATAGCCTCCTAGGTGCCACCGGCCTAAGCCGGCACAACGGGTACGGCTGGTGGCGGGACAACAGGTCGAAGTGCTCTGATAATCCCTTCACCGCCGGGTGCATCGAATAGTGCGTTAACGAGTGCAAGAAAGCCTGAGTTGTTCTTCTGGCAAAGCTCATTCGCAAATGTCGATAGTGCAAGATTGTCGCTCTTATCCGGAACGGCGTGTGCGAAAGGCTTGATTTTCTCTGTGTCTTTCATTGTGAAATACCAATCGCCGAGTACCTTTGCCGGCGGCGATTTCTTACCATCCTTATCGGTCATCTCTGGTGGAAGGCCGGAAAGGACATTCGCAAA
>JANLTA010000201.1:0-11136 GCA_031362705.1 Gemmataceae bacterium
GCCCGGTTCGCGAGCAGGTGGCGATAACATCGAGCCAGCATCAGAAACGTTGGCTCGACTACACCGAGCTAGCGCAGAAGCGTCAGCCCGATTTGTCGCGTGGCGAGAGAAGTACAACGTGAGTTCATATCGTTCCGCGACATTTTCGCCGGATCGACACATCCCGTCGCATCGCCTTTCAACCCGTTAACTAGCCGTTATTCCACATCAGCGCGAATGCATCCTGCACTCGTTGTTGATTGTTCACAATTCGCACGGCCGGAACCGATACCGTGCAACCCATGAACATCGACAGCCACTGTCGAATCAATCACCGCGCGGACAGACGGCAAGCCGTCCGCTCGATCGATGTGCCAGCCAAACTGGTTCCGAGTCTGGCGAGAACATCGCATTGCATCGGCGTGTCGCGCCGATGTAGTAATAGTGTACACTAGTATATTGTCAGAATCAAGTGCCCGTAGCGGAATTCGCCAGAATTCCGCAATTCGCCGAAAGGCGGCACATTATGGCACGACGGCAGGATTTCCATCCTAAATGAGATTCCTGATTCGGCATGTGTACAAACGGTGTCGCTGACCGGATATATTCTCAGGGCTACTATGAACCCCAATTCGGATGATGATGCTGAATTAATGTGCCGCGCCTGTGATGGCGACGAGCCGGCTCAGGCTGCGCTCTTTGAGAAGTACCGCGAACGTCTTCAAGCGATGTTGCGGTTGCGCATGGACCGCCGGCTGAGCGGCCGGGTCGACTCGTCGGATGTGCTTCAGGAGGCCTATCTCGATTATTCCCGACGTTTCGAGGACTTTGCCGCCGACCCGACGCAGCCGTTCTATTTATGGCTGCGGCAACTGACAGGCCAACGCCTGATCGACGTGCATCGGCATCACCTTGGCGCGCAGATGCGCGATGCCGGGCGCGAGGTGTCGATCTTTCGCGGAATGCCGGAAGCGTCTTCGGCATCGCTGGCGGCGCAGTTGCTGGGCCGGTTCACGACGGCAAGTCAGGCGGCACAGAAAGCCGAGTTGCGGCTGCGGGTGCAGGAAGCGCTTAATGGTCTGGAACCGACGGATCGCGAGGTGTTGGTTTTGCGGCACTTCGAGATGATGAGCAACGACGAGGTGGCCAAGGTGTTGGACATCACGAAGCAGGCGGCCAGCAACCGGTACATCCGGGCGCTGAAACGCATTCAGGGGTTGTTGAAAGAGAGTTAACCACGAAAGACACGAAATACACGAAAAGAGACGAAGAACGGTTTTCTCTTCATTTCGTGTGTTTCGTGGTAAGAAAGAACGCCATGTCCGACGAACTCAATCCTATCGACGTCCTTGCTGACGAGTTTCTTGCTCGCCTGCGCAAGGGCGAGCTCGTCACCGTTGATGATTACGCTGTCGCGCATCCGGAGTTGGCGGACGAGATTCGCGAAGTGTTCGGCGCTTTATTGTTGATGGAACAAGTGCGGCCCACCGATGGCACGGCCGACTACACTTCCACGGCCGCGCCGCCTCCAGAGCGACTCGGCGAGTATCGTGTGTTGCGGGAAATTGGCCGCGGCGGCATGGGTGTGGTGTACGAGGCGGTGCAGGAGTCGCTTGGCCGGCATGTCGCGCTGAAGGTGTTGCCGCCTGCTGCACCGGGCAATGCGGATCATCTTGAGCGCTTTCAACGCGAGGCCCGCGCCGCAGCCCGGCTTCACCATACCAACATTGTGCCCGTGTTCGGCGTCGGCTCCGATGCTGGCACGCATTTCTACGTAATGCAATACATCCACGGTCAGCCGCTGGACGATGTGCTGGCCGAAATCCATCGACTACGCACAGGCGTAAAGACTAAGGACAACGCCACCAGCCAGGTCGCCCACAACATATTGACGGCCACGTTCGCGCCAGCGAGCGGTGTGGGCGAGTCGGCGCGAAACGTAAACAAGAGTGGAGTGACTGCCCCACTCCCCCACTCCTCCACTCCCCTATTGATAAAGAACACCGACTCTTCCGCATCGCTGAGCAAGCAACCCGAAGCCCGTTACTTCTGCCAGTGCGCCAAGATCATTCAGCAGGCGGCCGAGGCTCTTGCTTATGCTCACAATCAGGGCGTGTTACATCGTGACATCAAGCCATCGAACTTGTTGATCGACATCCACGGTACGGCGTGGGTCACTGACTTCGGTTTGGCCAAGCTCGAAGACGACGCCAACCTCACCCGCGAAGGTGACATCATCGGCACGCTGCGCTACATGGCCCCGGAGCGGTTTCGCGGCGAAAGCGATGCCCGCAGCGATGTTTATGCCCTTGGAGTCACGCTTTACGAAATGCTGACGCTTAGGCCGGCTTTCGATGCACAGGACAGGATGAAGCTGATCGAACAGGTGACGCAATCGAGTGTTCCGCCGCCGCGCCTCGCCGACCCGCGGATTCCGCGCGACCTCGACATCATTGTGCACAAAGCTACCGCGCGGGAAGCCAAAGACCGTTACAGAACCGCGAAAGACTTGGCCGAGGATATCGAACGATGGCTGAGCGATCAACCGATTCTAGCGCGGCGGCAGGGCGTTATTGAGCGAACTTGGAAATGGGCGAAGCGCCGGCCAGCGGCGGCGGGATTGTTGGCCACAATACTTTTGGGAACCCTGACAATTCTCAGTGGGGCATTTTGGTTCTCCGCCCGCTTGGCGACGAAAGACAAAGCATTGTCACAACAACAGCGCGACCTTGATACCGCGACTGACAAAGTCGGCGAAACCCGAGAGGAAGCGAACGCCAATCTCGCGCATTCCGACTTGCTACTCGCTCGCGCTTGGTGGCAAGCCGGCGAAGTGTGGAACACACGCGACTGCTTATCGCGCGTCCCCGGCAAGTACCGCGGTTGGGGCTGGAACTACGCCCATCGGCAATCGCTGGGAACGCCGGCAACACTCTACGGCCATTCGAGCGGTGTCACAAGCGTGGCTTTCAGCCCAGACGGCGAACGACTCGCCTCGGGCAGCGATGACGCCACCATCAAGGTGTGGGACACCCGGACGGGGCGGGAAGAGTTGACCCTACGCACGAGTCTCAGGCATTGCACGGTCAACAGCGTAGTCTTCAGCCAGGATGGCGGGCGTTTAGCGTCGAGTTCGACCGATGGCACCATCAATGTATGGGACGCGCGAACCGGGCGGAAGGAGTTAACATTGCGTGCGGATAATGCCTTGTTCGGTAGCGTCGCATTCAGCCCTGACGGCGCGCGGCTGGCGTCGGGGTTTGACGACCAAACCATCAAGGTGTGGGACGCGCGGACGGGCCGTGAAGAGTTGACACTGCGCGGGCATGTCCTCAAAGTCAATAGCCTGGCCTTCAGCCCAGATGGCGCGAGACTGGCGTCGGGGAGTGAGGACGGCGAAATCAAAGTGTGGGACACGCGGACGGGCCGTGAAGAGTTGACCCTGCGCGTGGGTAGCTTCGTCAGTAGCGTGGCCTTCAGCCCGGATGGCGATCGCTTTGCGTCGGGGCATTGGGACAAAACCGTCAAAATGTGGGACACGCGAACTGGGCGTAATGTGTTGACCCTGCACGGGCATACCGACAACATTGAGAGCGTTGCCTTCAGTCCGGACGGGGGGAGCGTGGCCTCAAGCAGCCTGGACAACACGATCAAAGTGTGGGACGCCCACACCGGCCGCGAAGAGTTGACTCTGCGCGGGCATACCAACTTCGTACGCAGCGTGGCCTTCGGCCCCGACGGGGGGCGCGTGGCCTCGGGCAGCGCGGACCACACGATCAAAATGTGGGACGTACGCACCGGACACGACGAGTTGACCCTGCGCGGTCATACCAACGCTGTTAACAATGTGGCCTTCAGCCCGGACGGGACGCGAATCGCCTCGGGCAGCGGCGACTACACGATCAAAGTATGGGACACGCGGACAGGGCGCGACGAGTTGACACTGCGCGGTCATGCCAGCGAAGTCAACAGCGTGGCGTTCAGCCCAGACGGGGAGCGGTTGGCGACAGGGAGTGGACACATTTCATCGGGAGATCACGACGGAACCATCAAAGTGTGGAATGCACGGACGGGACACGAAGAGTTGACCTTGCGCGGTCATGCCAGCGTCGTCAATAGCGTGGCCTTCAGTCCGGACGGCGGGCGCGTCGCGTCGGGGAGTTGGGACCACACCATCAAGGTGTGGGACGCTCGGATGGGCCGCGAACAGTTAACACTGCGCGGACATACGAGCAGAGTCAACAGCGTGGCCTTCAGCCCGGACGGGAAGCGCCTGGTATCGGGCAGCTCAGACAACGTCAGCGCGACTTTCCCCCCGGACGGGGGGCCCGCCGTCCTGGTGCCGAGCGTCGCCGACAATACCATCAAAATATGGGACGCGCAAACGGGTCGCGAAGACTTGACCCTGCGCGGACATAAAGGCGTAGTCAACAGCGTGGCCTTCAGCCCGGACGGCCGGCGCGTAGTGTCGGGAAGTTCCGACAAGACGATTCGAGTGTGGGACGCGCGGACGGGGCGGGAAGTGTTGACCTTGCAAGGTCATGACATTAGCGTCGACTGCGTGACCTACAGCCCGGACGGGGGGCGCATCGCCTCGGGCGGCGACGATAACACCATTAAGTTGTGGGATGTGCGGGCGGGACGTGAAGAGTTGACGCTGCGCGGGCATACCATGGGTGTCCGAAGCGTGGCCTTCAGCCCGGACGGCGTTCGATTAACGTCGGGCAGTTGGGACGGCACAATCAAAGTGTGGGACGCGCGGACAGGGCGGAAAGAGCTGACGTTGCGCGGGCAAAAAAGTGCTGTCAATAGCATGGCGCATAGCCCGGACGGCACGCGGTTAGCCGTCCGAGACGGGCATGGGACGGTAAAAGCCTGGGATTTGGCCACAGGCAACGAAGTTCAGGACGCCGGTGCAGCAGAATGGTTGGCAACACCCGTTGACCCATCACGTAACCCCGACGGGCAATGGTTTGTTTCGACGCACAAGGACGGCACCATTGTGTTGACCAAACCCAAACCGATGGATGACATCGACCGGGGATACTGGGAATATCTCAGTCGATTCGATCCGATCTGGGCGCGTGAACGATCGAAGGACTTCATGAAATCCCTGAATTGGTTCGGCGCGCGGTTTCACTTGCGCAATTATCTAAGAGCAAGGCCTGAGGACGAGGAAGCGAAGCAGGATCTGCGGCGATGTGATGATGAGATGGCAAAGGTGGCAAAAGAAAAACTCCCGCCGGGATGAACCCGGCGGATCGCAAACATAAGCGGTCAGCCCACAAGGGGGAGTGAGTAATACGCCGCACACATATGTGAAACGCGCTTTATTTATCCGGCGATGTCCCCTGTTGCTTACGGAGTTGTTCTTCGGCGTCGCGCACCCATTGGGCGGATGGCCGATCCCACTGGGCATGTTGCGATCCAAATTCGTGGCCCTTTTTCAAGTAGGTCAACGCTTCGGCCGGCTTCCCTTCCTTGAGCAGCAACAAGCCGAGGAAGCAATGGGCATTGGGATTTTGCGGATCGCTTGTAATAGCATCGTGGTATGCGGCCAACGCTCCCGCACGGTCTTCCTTCGCTTCCAGCGCGAGTGCAAGCGATACGTGTGCCTCGGAAAAAGCAGGGTGCAGTCGAATTGCCTCCCGGAACGAGGAAATAGCGTCATCTACCCGTTCCAATTTCTTGAATGCCCGACCCAGGTTAAGATGGGCCACTGGAAAGTCCGGCTTCAGCGCGAGCGCTGCTTTTAGGTAGACGATGCCTTCATCGAGCTGCCCTTTGAGATAGAGCAAGTAGCCAAGGTTGTGGTTGGCGGACGAACCTGCCGGGTCAAGCGCGACCGCCTTACGAAATGCCGCAATGGCTTCATCACGTTTGCCGGCGGCCATGTAGATCACACCGAGGTTGTTGTGATGTTCGGCCACGCGCGGGGTGAGGCGCACTGCTTCTTTTTGAATGACAATGGCCTCGTCAATTCGTTGTTGCCCCAGCAGCGCAGAACCAAGTCCGTCATGAGCAGCAGCGCAGTCGGGACAGGCCGCCAGGGCTTGACGAAAGATCGACTCGGCAGCTGGCCAATTCTTTTTCTCCTTGAACTTGTCGCCGAGATAAACGAGTCCAGCGATATACTCCGGATCGAGTTCGGCGGCCCGGCGAAACGCCGCGACGGCGTCATCGGTGCGGCCCAATTTCTGCATGACATAGCCGACAAAGAAGTGCGGCCCCGGCTCCCGCGGCCGAAGTGCCTGTGCCACCACCGCATATCGCAGGGCCTCCTCCAGCGCCGGCGGTTGAAGTCCGATGCAATAACCGGCCAATCGGCTGTTGATCCAGAATTCGCCGGGCATGTGGAGTTGCGCGCGGCGCAAATACTCCACGGCGTCGGGCATCAAGCCCTGAGACGTCAACATGGTGGCCAGTAATAGGATGGCGTTCACCGGTTGCCGCACCGCGCCATCGTCGTTGGCCAAACGTTTAAGCGCATCCAAGTCATTGTGTAACCGGGCCTTCCGCAAACGATTCCGCCAGTCATCGTCCGGGTCCGCGCTGGCCACCACGGCGCTCAGCCACTCACGCTGTTTCGCATCGCCGTCAGGCCCGATGGCAGTAATCCAGTCATCGAGCGCACTGATGATCTGCTCGCTGACGACGTGTGGCCGACTTCGGATTCGCCGCGCCACCTCATCCACATCGGACTCGCCGACCTTCAAGCCAAATGCGGCGAGCGCCTGTTCGTAATGTTCAGGCCCCCGCCGGGGTTGCAGTTCATGACGCCCACCGGCAACGTTGCCCAACTGTAGCTGGATTTTCTCCACGGCCTGTGCAAGCTTGAGATCGGCCCGTTGTTCCTCTATGCGCTGGCGCAATGCGGACGACTTGAAGTACTCGTGTTCCAGCAATTCCTCGGCCCGTCGGACGGCGGCTAGTGCCTCGGTCCATTTGCGCTCATTGCGCAACATTTCGGCTTCTTGCAGCGCTTTGGCAACGGCTCGATCGGACTGTGCTTTTTTCTCGACCGCCAACCACAGCGCGGTGAACCCGGCCAATAGCAACACCATGCTCAACGCAACAGCCGTGGCACGGGCCGGGTGCCGTCGCAGCCAGCGCATTCCGCGATTCCAGAATCGAACGGGTCGAGCGTACACCGGCTTTCCCGCCATAAACCGCCCAAGGTCGTCGGCCAATGCTTGAGCGCTCGCATAGCGGGATGACGGTTCTTTCTCCAGACACTTCAGGCAAATGGTCTCCAGGTCGCGTGGCACCTTCGGCCGCATCTGTCGCGGCGGCACCGGCTCCTGATGTTGCACCAGCGCCAATGTGTCTAACGGTGACTGACCCTGAAACGGCGGACGCCCGATCAAACACTCGTACAGAATAATTCCCAGGGCATAGACATCGGTCGCGGGGCCGACATCGTTGTGTCGGCCGGCGGCTTGTTCCGGAGCCATGTACATCGGCGTTCCGAGAAGGTGCCCGGTCTGCGTCCGGGTGGCCTCCGAATCCATCAGCTTGGCAAGCCCGAAATCCGTAATCTTCAGCGTCGCCTTGTGAGTCCAAGAATGTGACGGTGGGGAACTGTACGTGACATCCGGCGGATCGTCTTCCGATGCGACAAGAACATTGGCCGGCTTGAGGTCGCGATGAACGACGCCGCGCTCGTGGGCATAGTGCACGGCACGGGCTAGGCTTTCGGTGAGTCGTGCCGCATCAGCCGGTGATATGGGACCATTAACAAGTTTCCGGTCGAGTCCGCCTCCGGCAACGTATTCCAACACAAGAAACGGGCGGCCATCATTTTCAGCGACGTCATAAACCTGTGCGATGTTGGCATGTTGCAGTCGTGCCACGGCGAGTGCTTCGGTGCGAAAGCGAGCCAAATCATCGGCGTCGGCATGAACACCGGCGCGGATGACTTTGATCGCAACAGTTCGATCTAGCGCAAGCTGCGTGGCTCTGTAAACGACACCCATGCCGCCACGGCCAAGTTCCGGCCCCAACTCGTAGCCGGCGATGTTCGGCCGATCAATCGGCCGCGCCGTTGACGTGTTAAATGGTCGCGTCTGCGCCAAAGCGCCGGGCCGCTCACTTGATAACAGTGCCGACAGTTCCTGGCGAAGTTGTGGAAAACGGCGTTCATACTCAGCAAGCGGCAGCGGTTGTAGGTGCTGCGTGCGCAGTCGATTCTCACTGGCGATCAAGTCCAGCAAGATCGACGATTCGCTCAGTTCCGCAAATCGCTGCAGGTACTCTTCCACCCGCGCATCGTCACCGGCGCGGATGCGGAACTCAAGATCGACGTGCACCAATTCGATCAAGAGCTGCTGTGGGCGTGGCGCGCCCGTCGGCAAGAAAGTTGTGAGGTCCGGGCGGCCCGTACCCTTCCAGGCGGATTCGAATTGCCGAATCACTTCTTCACATTCGAGCCACGCTGTGTCGTCCACTGAAGCGTTCAAACTATGCTCCGACTTGCATACGTTCGAGTCGCTTCCGTGTCCGTTCGCGGAGTCGGCGCACGGATCGTTCCGCTCGGCCAGTCGTTTCGCTGATCTCGGCGGCTGAGTACCCCTGCAAGCTCAATTCCAGAATCGTCCGTTCATCGGCATCATGCAACTCACCATAAAGTTCCTCGACCATCTCGGCTAACATCACCGCTTCCTCGGGCAACGGATCGCGAGCCAAGGCCAGATGGCCCATGGGTGATGTCGAATCCGTGTCACCCGTGGTCGTCACTTCGCGGGCCATGTTGCGCTTGGCAGCCCGATGATACGCGGCACGGTCGGCACACTTTCGCAGCGTGATGAGTGTCAGCAAGCCCCACAGTCCATCCCACCCGCCGATGTCGAACTCGCCGTCGCGATGCCTCACGAAGAAGCTCTTATAGGCCGACTGCACGACATCTTCCGGGTCAACCTTGGCCGCCAAACGTTCATCGAGATGCCGGCGCGTCAAACCCACCAATCGGCGGGCGAAGCGCTCGAACACTTCGCGGGCTGCCGCGTCGTCGCCGGTGCGGAGCTTTTGCATCAACTCGGGAAAGGATTCGTTGGCGGACAAGGCGTTCCTCGGCGCTGTGGGAATCGCTGGGCGGAGAAACTTGGCCGGAATCGTCGCGACTGCGGATTACCCCAGTAGGTCCGATTCCGGCTAGCGGGGTAAACGGCGAATGGCGACGTTTCCGCCGACCGAATCGGCTACCACTTTTGATAAGGAACCAATGATGATCCGCACACTGTTTTCCGCGTTGATTCGAGGCGCTCGCCGCCGCAAAGGTCGTGGAAAGGGCTTAGGCGCTCCGCGCTTCAAGCCGTGGATGCAATCGCTAGATTCTCGGGTGATGCCGGCCGTGATCGCCACGTTCAGCGCTGCCGGGCAGACGCTGAGCGTGACTGGTGACAACCTTGATAACACCATCACCATCAGCCGCAACGCAGCGGGCGGCATCTTGATCAATGGCGGCGCGGTTCAAGTCATTGGCGGTACGCCGACCGTGGCCAACACTGCGCTCATTCAAGTATTCGGCCAGGGCGGCAACGACAACATTGCGTTGAACGAGGCAAATGGTGCACTGCCGCGTGCCAACTTGTTTGGCGGCGTAGGTAATGACACCCTCACCGGTGGATCGGGCACCGACATGCTCTTTGGCCAGGGCGGAAACGATACGCTGTTAGGCCGCGGCGGGAGCGACTTTCTGTTGGGCGGATCGGAAAATGACATACTCACTGGCGGCGACGCCGACGATTTTGTCTTTGGCGAATCAGGCGACGACCGCATGGTTTGGAATCCCGGCGACGATACCGACATGAACGAAGGCGGTACCGGCATCGACACCGTCGAAGTCAATGGCGGCAACGGGGCCGAACAATTCACCGTCACCGCCAACGGCACCCGCGTGCGCTTCGACCGCATCAACCCGGCTCTCTTTAGCATCGACATCGGCTCGTCCGAAAATCTCGTGCTCAACGCCAACGGCGGCGACGACACGTTTTCAGCGACCGGTAACCTCGCAGCTTTGATCCAAATCACCGTTGATGGCGGCCTCAGCAACGACACCATCACCGGCAGCAACGGTGCTGATGTGCTGCTCGGCGGCGATGGCGATGACTTCATTGATGGTAACCAGGGCAACGATCTCGCCCTTATGGGTGCCGGCAACGACGTCTTCCAGTGGGATCCGGGTGATGGCAGCGACACGGTCGAAGGTCAGGCCGGTACGGACACAATGCAGTTCAACGGCAGTGCCGCAAATGAAACGTTTGACGCCTCGGCCAATGGCGGCCGGCTGCGGTTCTCCCGCAACATCGGCAGCATCGTCATGGACACGAACGACGTTGAGCGCGTGAAGCTGGAAGCACTCGCCGGAGCCGACATTGTCATCGTCAACGACCTGACGGGGACCGATGTCGTCGAGTTCAACGTCAATCTCGCCGGGTTGATTGGCGGCACGGCTGGCGACGCCCAGCTTGACACGGTTATCGTGAACGGCACTACTGGCGACGATTTCATTCAAGCCTTTGGAACGGCCGGCGCAGCGACTGTGATCGGATTGTCCACGGTTGTGAACGTGACCGGAAGTGAGCCGACCAGTGATCGTCTCGTCATCAACACGCTGGCTGGTAACGACGTCGTGGAAGCTTCGGGTTTGGCGGCCAACGCGATCCTGCTAATCGCCGACGGCGGCGAAGGTGACGACGTGCTCATCGGTGGCGACGGCGCGGATTCGCTGTTCGGCGGCGATGGCAACGACGTCCTCATCGGCGGTCCGGGCCTGGACATCCTTGATGGTGGCTTGGGCGACAACACCCTCATTCAGTGATGAAACAGTCGGCAGTGTCGCTGTTTGGCTTTCTTTGTGATTCCTTTGTGTTCTCTGTGTCTTTGTGGTTAGTCTTAAGAACTCGCCACAAAGATCACGAAGGAAAACACAGAGAAGACACTGCCAAATAGTTTGAGCCGGCCACATTAACAACAATGTGGCCGGCTCATTTTGTCTCGACAGTGTCACCTGCGCTCAGGTCTTCGCTATTTCCACGCCAACACCTTCGCGTCGATATCGCGAACGAATGACCAGTCTTTCTTGTAATCGACCGGGGCGAACTTGACGGCTTTGGATCCCTTGAACTTCGCGGCCAGCTTCGAGCCTTCGAACGGGAA
>JANLTA010000213.1:0-6545 GCA_031362705.1 Gemmataceae bacterium
CGCGCCATCGGCAATCGAAGTTCCCGTGCCACCGGACTTGCGAATCAGGCCGGCATTGGTCAACGTCGGCACGCCACCCGCGACATATTGAATACTGCCATCGACTTGGAAATCATACAGGCCGGCGGCGGTGTTTTGGAATTGTGCGCCGCTGTTGATCTGCAGGTTGTTGAGCGTGGTGTGGGTTACGGTGCCCTGGTTAATGAAAGTGCTTCCATTCACCGCTACGGTGCCATCTATGGACACAAAACCGGTGTTGGTGAAGGTGCCACCGCTCATGGCCCCTGCGACCCAATGCAAAGGCGTCGTACTCGGGAAGTTGAAAGTCGCCCCGGCTGCATCAATCGTTGTTGGGTCGTAGATGCCCACAGTACCGGTGCCGGAACTCGTGTAGTTGCCTTTCCAAATGGCGGGTTGCCCGCCAGTGAGATTCACCAGACCCGGCGCAGTTGCCTTAAACGTGCCACCGGTGTGAGTTTGACTGAACGATCGCAGTGCCAACTGTCCAGCGGTCGCCTGCCAGGCGCCAGTGGCAACACTGACGGCACCGTCGACATTGGAAATCATGGTGCCGCCGGTCTTGCGAATCAGGCCCGCATTGGTCACGGTTGGCGCGCCACCTGCGGAAAACACAAGGGATCCATCGGACTGGAAATCGTAAACGCCGGTGACGCCATTCTGAAATTGAGAACTGCTGTTGAGTTGAAGGCCAAAGCTCGTCGCATGATTGATCGTGCCATTGTTGATGATGCTACCACCATTAAGAAACATCGTGCCGCCGTTGAACTTCATCGTACCGGAATTGGTGAGAGGGCCACCAGTAATGGTGCCGCCATTCCACTCGAACAGCCCAACTGGGAAATTGAACGACGCGCCCATGGCATCGACTGCGACAATTCCGTTATTGAAATAGACAACTCCCGCGCCACTGCCGCTGTAAGAGCCTTTCCAATTCGTCGTGACGTTGCCGTTGATGTCCACAAACGCACCAGTCGAGGCCATGAATGTACCGCCGGTGTGCGTGCCGCCATCACCCTGAATGCGCAATGTGCCCGTTTGTGCGTCCCAGGTACCGCCTTGATTGCTGATGATGCCTTGAACCTGCGATACACCCGCGCCGACACTTTTCTTGATCAGGCCTTTGTTGACAATCGTTTGTTCACCGCCGAAACCAAAGGCGATGTTGCTATCGACTTGAAAGTCGTAAACGCCGGTCGTTTCATTAGTGATGGCCGTGCTATTCCCGGCTTGCAAGATGTTCGTGGTCTTGTGGGTGACCGTGCCGGCATTGCTGAAAGCGGAACCATTGAACGTCGCCGCCCCCGGTCCGGCCAACGTGATGAAGCCGGTGCTGGCGTTGGTGAGTTTCCCCGCGCCAGTGACGGTGCCGCCGTTCCACTGATACAGCCCGGTCGGGAAGTTGAAAGTTACGCCCGCTGCATCCACGTTGACCGTGCCATTGGCCTGGTACACGATGCCGGTACCGCTGCCGGTATAGGTGCCTTTCCAGGTTGCCGACGCATTGCCAGTCACATCCAGGAAAGCCCCTGCGGATGCCTTGAACGTGCCGCCGGTATGCGTGCCGTTATCACTTTGCATGTGCAGCGTGCCGGTGGTGAATTGGGAGTCCCATGTGCCGCCTTGATTGTTGATGATGCCGATGATAACGGTGTCGGCCGCCCCTCCCGTCTTGCGAATGATGCCGGCATTGTTGATCGTCTGCTCGCCGCCAAAGGCATAAACAACGTCGGCATCCGTTTGAATGTCGATGATGCCGCTGGCACTGTTGGTAATGACCGCACTGTTACCGCAATTCAGGTTGCTGGCCGTTGTGATGTTAATGGTGCCAGAATTTGCCCAAGTCGCGGTGGACAAACTCACGGCATTGCCGTTGATGCTGGCCGTGCCGGAATTGTTCCACGTCCCCACGCCGCTGATAGTGCCGTTGCTCCACGTACTTGTGCCGGTTGTGGTCAAAGAGGTCGCGAGGTTGAAAGTGGAAGACCAATTCGTGGTGAGCTGAATGCCGGCCACGTTTTGCGCGGCATCGACATTGACCTGCACGTTGTTGGCGTCGAACTTAGCCGTGTCAGCCGCAACTGGCAGTTTTCCGCCGGCCCAGTTGTTCGCGTTACTCCAGGCGTTCGGATCGCCCGCGCCATTGCCTTGCCAAAGGATGACGGCCGGTGTTTCTCGCGATTCCAGCGGAATCACGTCAAGCCAACGACGGACATTGAAACGGCGTGACATTGGTCGGACCTCAACTCGTTTGGTTGCTCGTACTTATCCGACAATAGTCGCCAAGCTGGCTGATCTATCACGGGGAGTTGGAAAAAAGTTGCGGTGGGTGCCAAATGTGGCCCGAGAGCAAAGCGAACCTGCGTTATTTCTTAGCGTCGCTTTTTGTAGGTTGAGCAATCAGCGCCTGGAATTCCGGTCGATCTTTGTAGGCGTGGAACTCGTGAAAAGTGGCCAATTCAATGGCAAGACCCGGCTCCAGTCGAACAGCCTGCATCCAAAAACCGATCGCCGCCTCGGGCCGACCAACAATTGCGCAAGCGCGCGCAGCCGTCAGAGCTTCAAAGGAATCGTCGGATGTGTTGAGTTCTTTGACGGCGAGTAACACATCGTCAGCACGCCCGTGACGAGCCAATTCGAACACACGGACGCGCTTGAGCACCGCCCGGACTTCTTCTGTTTCCGATGCATGTTGTGACAAATCTAAGACATCGTGAGTTGAAACAAAACGAGTTGCGGCAAGAAATGTGTTTGCAGTTTCAATCGAGGCCGTTGGGTCCAGCCGTTCAAACCTGGGCTTCCCCTCGATACGTCGATAAAACTCCGCTGCCTTGTTCAGCCAATCGGCAAGCTCGGAATAGCGTCCAAGTCGGTTGTAAACCTTAATAATGCGGTTGTACGCGATTTTCAGGTTGAACGCTATCGTGACGGACTCGGGATCAATTGCGAATAGCTCGCTCAGAATTCTCAGAGCCTCCGCATAGTTGTTGAATGCCTGTTCAAAGTCGCCCGCGGAAAACAACGCATCGGCGTATTGGCTGATTGCGGTGGACAACTGAATTTTGGAAGCAAAACTGCCTTTGTCCGCCGTTGTGATCTCGCGTCGCAATTCGACGCCTTCACTCCGGTGCTTTACGGCAGCATCAGGTTGGAATCGTCGAAGCATCACGCCGCCCAGTCGATCCAGCGCATTGGCCGTTTGGAACCGTCCGGAAACCGAATCGAGTTTGGCGATGGCTCGGCCGTTTTCCACAGCAGCCAACGCATGTCGCTCGGCTGTATCCAAATCGCCGGTTTTCAAGCAAATATCTGTCAGTCGATTATTCGTAAATCGCAGGTCGGCTAAGCGCAATATCGACGTATCGTTCGTCGCCAGTTGTTCCGCGATTTTCAGCGCGTCTTCGTAATGCGATCGTGCCGCCTTCACATTGCCGGCCAGATCCTCGCCATCGCCGATTTTGTTATGTGATACCGATAGATCCCGGAGGAGTACCAAATTGTTTGGATTGATTTCGGCAGCGCGTTTTCGGTGGTTATGAGCTTGCACATAGTACCGCAACGCTTTCGCACCACTCATGTCCTCATTGGCGAAATCCCCGAGTCGATCATTGGCACTGGCCACGCCACGCAACGCATCAATGTCGTCGGGTTTGTTACTCAGCCACTCCATGCCGCGGTTCAGGCCAGTCTCAAATTCTCTGCG
Organism: Gemmataceae bacterium; assembly: GCA_031362705.1. Taxonomy (GTDB): domain Bacteria; phylum Planctomycetota; class Planctomycetia; order Gemmatales; family Gemmataceae; genus JAIBBI01. Next base: position 3,722 of record JANLTA010000213.1, read on the forward strand.
TGCGTCGGCTGCCCGTCCCAGTTCACGGTAAACATCGCCGAGGCTGGTATGCGCGATGACTACAGTTTGAGCGGCACGTTCGGCACCGGTGGGTCCATGGACAACTTTTTTTAGCCCATCAGCCGCCGTCTCCAACAACTTGCGCTTAATGGGCAATAGACCTGGCTGTGCACCCATTTGACTCTGCACGGTCTCGGCCAAAGTGTACATTGACTTAAGTGCGACATCGAAATCCGCTTCTGCTTGCTGTTGGGAAACGACAGCTTTCTCGCGATCGACCTTGGCGCGATCGTAGGCCCGAGAGATTAACACCGCCGCCGTGGTTCCGCCCACGGCGAGTGTGACCAACAGCGCGGCGACCAGCCCGGTCAACGTCGCCATTCTGGGATTGCGGCGGCACCACCGCCAGGTTCGTTCGACACGTCCGGCCGGTCGAGCATGAATCGGCTCGTTGTGCAACCACCTGCGCAAATCAGCTGCAAATTCGTCCGCTTTCTGGTAACGTCGGATCGGTTCCTTGGCGAGTGCCTTGAGCGCGATCGTTTCCAAATCTGCCGGAATCGTTGCATCAAGTTGCCGTGGCGGCTTGGGTTCATCGTCTAACACCTGTCGCAATACGTCGATAGCCGGTCCACGAAAAGGCACTTCACCGACCAGCGATTCGTACAACGTGACACCCAGGCCGTAAACGTCACTTCTAATATCAGTCGCCGCGCCGCGTGCTTGTTCCGGACTCAAATACGCTGGTGTGCCTGCGATGGTGCCCTCCATCGTCAAAACGCTCGCGGCCCGATCATCGCGCACGAGGCCAAAATCGGCGAGCTTGACAGTTGTCAGCGAATTGGTCCCATCGTTGCTGACCACGAGGACGTTGGACGGTTTGACGTCGCGATGAACTAATCCAACTGCGTGAGCTGCCGCCAGACCATCGGCGATTTGTGCTGCGAACGTCGCGGCATCACGCGGCTTGAGCCGTTTCTCGTTCTTGATAACTTCCGCAAGCGTTGGCCCCGCGACGTATTCCATCGCCAGATACGGAGCACCATCATCTGCAATGCCGGCCGCGTACACGCCGACAATATTCTCGTGTTGAACCCGCGCCGCCGACCGAGCTTCACGCAGCATCCGCTCCCGATCTTGATCACGCACTGTTTCACGGCGTATGAGCTTCAGCGCCACGGTGCGATGCAGTACATCGTCCACCGCGCGGTAGACCACGCCCATACCACCGCGACCAAGTTCGGCTTCGAGACGATAGGGGCCGATACGCTCGGGCCTGGCTCGTTCCACTGAAGATGTGCGCGGCACCGTTTGGCCAGGTTCATCCGTATTGGACGGCGTCAGCGCGTGGGCCATTTGCCGCAGTTCGGGATCATCAGAGAGTTGATCGAGTATGGTTCGACAATCGGCACAATTGGCGACATGCTTCGCTAAGTCATTATCGGGGCCAGCACCGCCGAGCCAACTTTCCAGCGCAGCTCTTGATGGGCAAATGGCAATCATGGCATCACGTGACCGGTTCGAGCGGCCAATCCTCGGCGATCAGCATGACTTCTTCGCGCAGCCGTTTCAGCACCCGCGACTTGGCCAGGTAAACGCCGGCCACGGGTACATCGAGTTTTTCGGCGACCGTGGTCGCCGGTTGTTGTTCCAACCATGCCAGCCGAAACGCTTCCCAAGTCGTCTCCTCGAAGTGTGGCCGAACGTGTTCCAGTGCCGCGTTGAGTATGTGGGCATTGAACGCATCGGACCAATCGCTGTCTTGCTGGGTGGCTGGCAAATCGTCGAGCCATTCACCATCCGCGCGTCGCGCCTGATTGGCCTCACGCTTGAAAAACCGAAGTACGCGATGCCGCACTACTGTGCCCAGCCAATCGCGAAACCGCCCACGCTCCGGTCGATATTCGAACGAACGAATCGACTTGGCCAGTTGGACCAGCACATCCTGAGTCACGTCGGCCGCATCCGCCTCCTGCAAGCCGCGTTTGCGCGCATAACGTAACAGCAACGGGCTGTACAAATCGACGAAGTTGCTCCACGAATCCGCATCCTGCGGATCGCGAATACGCAATAACAAACTCGGGCGCGTCGCATCCGCTTCAGCGGGCATCGAGTAATAGCCCTGTGACAGGGAAATCTTGCATCGGTATTATGGCATGTTTTCCAAACGCAGACAACGCGGGCCACGGCCGTGGGTGTCCCTTTAGTTTTTGGCAGTGAGTTCAAGCGGCGGCCCCGTGGTGGTTCCATTCCGAGGTGTTGCTGAGAGCAATGAGTTCGACCAGAGGGCCAACGTGGTGGGACCGCCAACGGGCACCGGTCCGTTTGAGCCGCAGGTTGACCAGTTGTTTGATGGCTCCTTCGACTTGGCCGCTGCCGATGGTCCGGCCGGCCGCCAAGCGTGATGCATAGTTGAGTCGCGTCGGATGTTTGGCCAGATCGCTTCCGGCGTTCCTTCCCTCCAGACCGTCTTCGTTGCCGTCGCGATGTGTTCGACGGCGTGATAGAAGTCGAGCACGTCACACGCTTGCGGAAACACCTCCTCCGCCAGATTCCAAATCCACTCCGCGCCGTCGGCCAACACGGTGATGTCCGGTTCGGTGATCACCTGCAAGCGCTGTGCTTCGTGCATCACCCGCTCGGTAAACTGCTCGACCGCCGCGATGTCGGCAATCACCGCGCGAATCGTCGGGGCCGGCACTTCCCGCTCCGCATAGTCCGCGGGGGTGGCCGCCGGGCCCGCTTCCCGCTTGGAAAATACGGCCAGTTTCACATCCCGCCAGTCGCCGGTGGTGTTCACTTTGCCCGCGTCGATGGGCACCTC
>JANLTA010000249.1:0-4841 GCA_031362705.1 Gemmataceae bacterium
CTTGCCGATGCGCGGGGTGCCCGCCAAACGGGATTGATGCCGGCTGATCCAATCCATCGTTTCTTCTACAGGCATCGGTCGGGCGATGCCGAATCCCTGAACATGGCGGCATCCCAATTGGGCCAGCATTGCATGCTCACCCGGCGTTTCGACGCCTTCTGCCAGAGTTTCCATGCCCAGTTGTTCGGCCATCGACAGGATGGCGGACATTACCTTTTGCTGTTCACGGTCTTCATCAACGCGCGTCACGAAGGAACGGTCTATCTTGATCCGGCGCACCGGAAAGCGCCGGATCGACGTGATCGAGGCGTGACCGGTTCCGAAATCATCCAGATCAACCCCGCAGCCCATTTGCGAAATGGCTGCAATGTTGGACACCACAACGTCATTCTGCGTTTCGGCAACCACGGTTTCCAGGATTTCCACCGTCAGCCGCCCCGGGGCCAGATCAAAGCGGTCCAACTCCCACTTGATTAATTCACGAAGCGATTGCCGATCCGCCGGCGACAACTTGTTGGCCCGCACCAGGTGCGTCAACAACGGCGTCATAGAACCATCGCACAACTTTTCGGCAATGGTGCGCAACCGTGTGCCAATTAGCTCGTCGCGGCCAACCGCCGGCTCGAAGATATGCACGTTGCTGCGTCGATCACGCCGCACATAGCCTTTGTCTTCCAGCCGCTCCAACAACTTCTGCACCGTCGCATAGTGCGAAGCGCCGCCGCCCGGATACAAATCATCCGCCAACCGCCGAATGGTCGCCGGCCCGGCATCCCAAAGCTGACGCATCAGCGCCAGCTCGGCATCAGTCACATCCTGCGGCGTCCGCGGCATAATCCTCACCTCGGGGCAATCACTCAAAAGCATAGTAAGACATTATGTCTGACGTGTCAAGCGTCTCGTGTAAATTTCTTTTACTTAACTGCAGCGGAGCCTTAGTTGCGACATTGCCCTCTCACTAGAAATCGCAGCCGCAAAGCCATCGACAACATTTAGCCCGCTTACATGCCATGCCACACGATCCCCGGGTAGCGTACGGTCGGCAACGCTAGTCGGTTGTCCGTGTTCATCAAGATGAATGTCGTATTCATCGAGTGGCAGATTCAAGCCAAGACCGCGCGATTTTGAATATGCTTCCTTCCCCGTCCAATAAGCGAAGAAGCGAGCCGGGCGATCTTTCTCATTCTTGGCCAGCACGTCGGCACGTTCAACCGGCGCGAAATAGCGCTCGGCCAGCCCGGCATGGTCCACATCGCCACGGATGCGTTCAATATCGACACCGACTTCCTGCCCATGCGAAATCAAGATGATCGCCAGGTCATCGGAATGGGATAAGTTGAAGCGCACGTCGCTGCCATGCTCCGCATGCAGTTGTGGCTTGCCGCTGGGAGACACGACGATGCGTATTTCGTCGGGCTTGGTTCCGATCCGTTGACCCAATGCATACCGCAGTACCCCCCGAGCAACAATGAAACGCTTTTGGTGTTCGGGACGCAAAAATCGGTCCGCACGGTGTTGTTCCGACTGATCGAGACATTTGCGATACTGATCCACGACCGCGGCATCTCGATTCAAGTCCACCATGAACAGCTCATCGTTCGCGAAGAAGTCACTCATGATGGACCTTGAATCCAAAAAGAAGTGCCCACCCGCCATTCCGGTAATCTGCGTTGGCCCGCCATTCACATCGCGCCACCGCCCTAAGTCGCGCAACGGCACCCGTTCATCGGCGAAGCCACCCAGCACCTGCATGGGCACATGCAGTGGAGGCTCTTGCTCACGCGAGTAGGTCTCTAATACTTCCAGGTCAGCGCGCATGGCTGGCAGGAACAAGCCGAACAACTCCTCATTGTCCAACACTTCCGCTGGTGTGCCGCCGAGTCGCTTCAGCTCCAGCCGGAGCGCCGTGTCGTTCAAGTCATGCAGTGAAGCGTTCATTCGCGGCATTTGCGGTGCCCGCGCGCCGGCCACAATAAGCCGGTCAACCCGCATGTGCCGGGCCAACTCGTAAGCAATCAAAGCGCCCAGGCTGTGACCGAACAACGTGACCTTGCGATCCCACAATGGCCGCAACTCTTTCACCAGCGACGCGATCAGCGGCTCCATTCGCGTGAACGGCTTTTCTTTCCACCGCGCTTCACGCCCCGGCAGTTGCACGGCCACGACTTCCACATCATTGGGCATCTGCTTGGCCCAATCACGATAAAAAGCGGGGCCACCACCTGCGTGCGGAATAATCACCAGGCATTTCTTGGCCTGCGGCCGCGGCGTCAAAACTCGAAACCACTGACTCATTCCACCTCCGTCGGCAGCGGATATTGATCCAGCGGCAGCCCCAAACCCGGCAATATCTGCAACCGTCGCCACGCCCTGGTCACGCGCTTTTCCTCACCGGTTACGAATGCCGAATCCAATGTTCGCTTGTCGAAATCGCCGTCGCAACCCACCGCCACAAACGCGGGATCGACGATGTATTGCGACAGCGCCGGGTTACAGCGAATGTGCCGTTCGGCCTGTTTTTGCAGGCGAAAGATGGGTACTTCACCCAATACATAACGAAGGTAGAGGTCGGAATCGACGATGGCTTCCACGTCGCCGCCGCACACTTCGCATCGGTAACCTTCGTCGCAGCGGGCCATGATTGAACTTGGGAACCCGGGTCGGCGTCTATAAGATAGAATTGTAACGAGAATCGCATCATCCGGCGGTGTCGGCCTTCTCGCACCGATGAAACCGCCAAGATCGGAGTAGTACCGTGGCTGTGCCGCGTGTCGCCATTGTTGGCCGACCGAATGTCGGCAAGTCTTCGCTGTTCAACTGGCTGGCGGGCCGACGCATCAGCATCGTCGATCCGACCGCCGGCGTGACCCGCGATCGCGTTGCCACGCTCGTCGAGTACGATGGTCGCTATTTCGAACTGTTCGATACCGGCGGCATCGGCATCGAAGATTCCGACAACCTCACCGAAGATGTCGAGCGGCAAATTCAAGTCGCCCTCGACCAGGCCGACGTAGTGCTATTTGTTGTCGATGCACGCGATGGCGTCGTCGCGCTGGATGAAGAAGTCAATCGCCGGCTGCGCTCGGTCATCAAACCCATTATCACCGTTGCCAATAAGTGCGACTCGAAGGAGCTAGACGATCACGCCGCCGACTTTTACCGGCTCGGTCGCGGCAAGTTCATGGCCGTGTCGGCGGAGCAACACCGCGGCAAGGATGAATTGTTCGCCGCCATTCTCAAGTACCTGCCCAAAGATTCGCGGACCAAACCCGCCACGCCACAACTTAAACTCGCCATCGTCGGTCGCCGCAACACGGGAAAAAGTACATTCATCAACGCGTTGGCCCAGGGCGAGCGCGTCATCGTCAGCGAGGTCGCAGGCACCACCCGCGACAGCGTGGATGTGCGTTTCGAGCGTGACGGCAAGACATTCATCGCCATCGACACCGCCGGCGTCCGAAAAAAGAAAAGCGTCAGCTCCAGTATCGAGTTTTACAGCATGGCCCGGGCCGAACGTAGCATTCGCCGGGCCGACGTGGTGCTGATGTTCTTCGATCCGCGCGTCCGCGTCAGCAAAGTGGACAAGATCCTTACCGAGTACATTCTCGACGCTCACAAGCCGACGATTTTCGTTGTAAACAAATGGGATCTGATGAAGGACTCCATGCCTACGGAGAAGATGAGCACGTATCTGCAGGCTACGTTCTCCATGCTCGACTACGTGCCGATCGCGTTTATCACGGCAAAGGACGGCAAAAACGTCGAACGCTTGTTGAACCTCGCACAGCAACTGCACAAGCAAGCCGGCCAACGCGTCGGCACCGGCGAGTTGAACAAAGTCCTGCGAGAAGCGCTGGACGCGCAATCGCCACCCATGCGGCAAAACCGCCGGCCCAAGATCTATTACGCCACGCAGGTCGAAGCTAACCCCCCGACACTTGTGTTGTTCACCAACGGCCCGTCGCTGTTTGAACCGACTTATCGCCGGTATTTGCTAAGCCATTTCCGTGATCGGTTGCCCTTCACCGATGTGCCGATCTGTCTGTACCTGCGCGACAAGGCACCGCAAGAGACGGACAAAAATCCCGACTTTGATGCCGCGGGAGTGAGCGAGCAGGCCGAGTCGCCGGCCATGAAGGTCAAGAAAGACTCACCCAAACCAAAACTGAAGTTCAAGACCAAGCTGGCCGAAGGCGAAGCCGCCAAGTTCGATTCCGAACTCTGGCGCGACTTGTAATCCCATCTGGAGTGGTTTTCTTTGTGTGAACTTTGTGTCTTCGTGTCTTTGTGGTTCATTCCGGAAAACCACCAAGACACGAAGACACAAAGGAAGCACAAAGAAGATCAATTGCCGTGCCGATGAACGACGTGGCGACCACACTTCTCGGCAGCGGCATCGTGTTGGCGGCGGTTGTCGCCATCATCCGCGGCGTGGACGTGCGACTTTCGCTGCTCCTGGCCGGCATTGCCATGTGCGGCGTCGCCGGTGATCTCTCGCCCATCGCCAAAACCTTTCTGACGACTCTTGCCGACGAAAAGTACATTGTTCCCATTTGCACGGCACTAGGCTTCGCGCATGTCCTTCGGCAATCAGAGTGCGACCGCCATCTTGTGCTGCTACTAATGCGACCGGTGCAGAGCATGCGCTGGTTCCTCATCCCCGGGTCGCTCGCCGTCGGTTTCCTCGTCAACATTGCCGTGATTAGCCAGGCCGGGACCGCCATCGCTGTGAGCACGGTGTTGATTCCGTTGCTCCGATCCGTCGGCATTCGCTCTGCCGTAATCGGCGCGACCCTGGTACTCGGCGCATCCATTGGCGGCGAACTACTCAACCCCGGTGC